>JBGTKN010000468.1:0-6593 GCA_041744615.1 Hyphomonas sp.
GGCACGCCTTCGAACTCATCCGGGTCGCCCTCGCCGGTCGCCGGCAATTCGGGATCAGCGTCTCTCGGCGGCGGGGCGGAGCGGACGCGGACACGTTCAGGCGCCACCGGCGCGTCATCGACATTGGTCAGCGGGAAGGCATCGCGGTAGAGCGAACAATCCTTTTCGACAGGCGCCAAGGTCTGGTTGACGCGGAAATATTCGAGCCCGTCGGGCACGCTGCCATAGCGGCGGCGCTCCAGCGCACGCAGTTCCGGATTGGCCTCCGCCATGGCGCAGAGAATGTCGCCGAGGATGAAGGGATTGTCGGAATAGTAATTGTGCCCGAGCCCGAAGAGCTCGGTGGCGATGCCGGTTGCATCAACCGTTTGATAATAGGAGTTGGCGCGGATGTACGGTTTGTCGCCATTCGTATCGCCCAGCCGCAGCTTGCTGTTGACGATTTCAGAGACATGCAGGGCGCGGTCGGCATCGGACGTGTAGATCGTGATATTGGCGCCGAGATTGTCGAGCACGCCAGTCGTGGCCTCGAAGATGTCGCGGTCAACATCGGCGGCCACGAGTATGATGCGGAATTCGAGATCGTCGCGGCGCTCGCGCTCGAGATAGTCGGCGGCATAGGATTCCAGTGCCTGCGTCAGGATCCGGTTGCCCATCGAATGAGCAATGATGTTGACCCGTTTGATGTCCGGGTTCTGCGTGATGACGTCGAGAAACTCTTCCAGATAGGGCGCAGCCGAAAGCGACCGGTCCTGGTCGCCGCGATAATCGTCGAGCGAGAGCCTGGCGGCCGAGGGCCAGCTGAACAGGGCGGGCACCCCGACATCGAAGATGCCGCGCCGCGACAGGTCGACCGACAGCTGCGCTGACCGGATCAGGGCATCTTCGAACGATGTGTTGAATCCGTGCACGAAGAGCAGGACCGATTCCGATTCGCGCGCCTCCAGCGCCTCGCGCAGTTCGGCCTGGAAGGCGTCGCTGCCGGCCCGGGTGATCCGCGTGAGAAAGACGTATTTCGCCAGATCTTCTGCTTCCTCGGGCGGCGGTCCTTCCAGCATAGGCGTCTCGCCGCGGTCGCGCGTGCCGCCTTCCTCGATCAGCTTGGGCAGCCAGACATCAGCCCGCCCGAGTTGCAGCCTCCCGGCATCCTTCGCCAGCACCTGTTCCGCGTCGGCTTCCTGAGCGAGCCCGGGCTCCAGTCCGTCCAGCACGAACTGCCGGTTGGTTCCGTAGAGCACGCGGACGCAATCGACGGCATTGCGGGTTTCAGGCGTCAGGAGATCCGTGCAGTCGGCGGGGTAACCGGGATGGAACCTGGTTATCTTCGGCTGCAGCACGTACCAGCCAACGGCTGCGCCGGCGCCGGCCAGCACCAGCAAGACAATCACCAGAATCCACCGCCACATCGTCCACCACCGGGCTCTGCCTGCCTGCGAGACACCACATGCGCCCGGGCGGTTCAAGCCTTGCCGCGTCCGCGCACAGAAATCCGTTGACAGAGCGGCCGGTGATGCGGCGTGTTCGCGCGGCATGACATCGACCGCTCTCTCAGGCCGGGACCGCAGCGAAGACCTCGGCGACGGGGTCTGGCTGCATGTTTTCACCCGCAGCGACGACCCCCGCCTCGCCCGTTTTTTCGTTGCCTATGACGCCGCGTTCATCCTTGAGGACGAGAAAGAAGACCTGCACGGCTTCGAGGCTTGTCTCGATCTCAACCTAGGCGCGGCCTATGCCCGATTGTCGGGCCTGTACGGGCCGTACCGCGAGCAGGTCGTGATGCTGACTGAAGGCTGCGAGGGCCGGGTGCTGGGGGCCGCCAACTTCATCGCCTTTGCGGGTGACGGGAGCAATCCGACCGTTTCTCTGAGCTATATCTTTGTGGACAGCGCCGAACGCCAGCGCGGGCATTTCTCGCATCTGATGGCGCTGGTCCGCCAGGAGGCGCAGGCCGCCTTTGCCTGGCCGGGCGGGGCGCCGGAGCCGTTGATCTTCATCGAGATGAATGACCCGGTAAACATGCCGCCGGAAGACTATGCGCGCGACAGTGCGCATGCGGGCCTCGACCAGGTGGACCGGTTAAAGATCTGGGAACGGCGCGGAGCGCAGATCGTGGCGATGCCTTATCGCCAACCGCCTCTGTCGTCGCAGCAGACGGCCGACTCCGACCTGCTGCTAGGCGTGCTCGGCGCGGCCGGCGACAGTCTCGATGCGTGCTTGCTGGCGCAGCACATGCGACGATTTTTTGGAGTGACCGTCCTGAAAGGCGCCGATCCGGCGAGCTTCCCCGTTGCGGCAGAACAACTCGCACGGCTGGATGCCGCCTCTGCGGGTGGGGAGCGGATCGCACTGACAGGGTTTGACAGGATATTCGACGAGGCCGCGCGGGTGCTGCGGGACCGAGCGGCGCCGGCCTGACGCCGGCGGGGACCAAGGGGAACGATGCGATGACCGAAGCGGCGATTGAAGCGAGCGATTTCGAGAAATGCGAGGACCGCTCGCTGTATTTTACGCTCTCGCTGTATGTATCCGGCGGCCGCGTCGAAGCCGCGCTCGGGCAGCGCCTTGATCCGGCGATGCTGATGTCTTTCCAGCCCGGCTACCGCGGCAGCAAACGTCTGCGCAACGGGGTCGAGCCGTTGTTCAACGATATCGCAGACCGCGAACGCCTCAACAAGGTAGATGACTACCTGCTGGATACGCTGTGTCCGGCCGCCGGTGAATTCCTGGACGTGACGGTGCCGGACAAGATCGAATGGATGACCGAGGGTCGCCGGTTCACAGCGACGCCGCCAGGCCTTGACAAGACGCGCCAGGTCCGCGTGCGCCGCTTCTGGTACACGCACGCGAACGGCGCGGTCGGCTACCATCTCTCCTTCCGCTACAATTACGACCACACGCCCGGCGATTTTTTTTTCCTCTCGCTGTTCCAGAAACTGGCGGCGCCGAAAGAGTTTGAACTCAAGAAGGCATTGGCAGACGGACACACAGTCCGGCCAACCGACGACGTCACCGGGATCGCGCCGCTCGATGCGATCAAGGTGTCGGCCGGCGGGCGCGCGCCGGCCAGTTTCTGGCACTACGTGCGCGATACGTTCAATGCCGACGCGGCCGATCTGTTCTCGAAACTGAAAGCGCACCGGCCCCTTGCCAAACCGGCCGCAACCCGTCCGCCAACGTTCCAGAACCTCGTGGCCGAGGCGCCGTTCATCGAAGTGCCGGGACTTGTTATGCCGGTCTCGCGCCTGCTCTTCTTCTTCGAGGACAAGACGTTCTTCCGCCGCCTCCTGCCCGAAGTGGATCCGGTAACCGAGAAGCCGATCCCGCGCACCCTGCTGGTGCAGGAAGGCTGCTACGCGCCTTACCAGACCGAATTGGCGACGTGCGAGCGGCCTGCGATCGAGGGTGTGCCGCAATTCCAGCTTTCCGAGCCGTTCTGGAAGTGGGTTACAGAGCGGCCCGACTATGATCAGTTTACGGATGATCAGGTCGAAGCGGCAAGCAAGAGGATTCCGGCGATGGAAAGCCGCAAGCGCGAGGACTGCCTGCAATACCTCTTCCTTGCCGGGTTCAACCAGAACATCATCGACTTCATGAATCAGGACCCGTCCGAGATTCTCGACTCGATCGATCCCATCTATCCGTCCACGGAAGAGCAGGCAGCCGAGCGCAAGTTTGCGCGCTTTGCCAACTCGCGCGCGCTGATCACCTTTGTCGAGAAGGCGCGCAGCCTCGAGGCGGCGAACGATTTCATCGGCACATGCCCCTATGCCTTCATGATCCACGTCGTCTCGATGCACAACGAGTTCATGACCCGCGAGTACGAAGGCTCGGCCTTCAGCCTGATCCGCGATGTCGAGACGCTCGGAAACCAGGGCAAGCTGAAGCGCGCGGCCGGGAAATTCTACGCCTTCCGCACCGGCGACTACGCAGCCTATTACCGGGACCGGTATACCAACATCTTCCGGTATGACACCGAGCGGGACGTGTTCGATTCGATGATGCAGCTGCGTGGTATCGAACGGCGCAATGACTATATCGAGAAGCTGATTTCGAACCTAGAAAGCCAGACCCATGACCGCGAGGAGCGCATCAAGCAGGACGACGAGAAATTGCTGACCGCGGGCCTCGGCGCGCTCGGTATCTTCGGCTTTTTCCAGGTGGCATTCGACTGGGCGGAGAAGCTGAAATACTTTGCCGATACCGCGAACCTGCCGGGAACCGCGTCTGGCCCGGGCGTACATTTCTCGCCGATGCCGCCCTTCGTGCACCTCGGCCCAAATGCCTGGCTCACGCCCTGGGACGTGTTCTCCGCCGCGATGCTCTATGCCTCGCTCGCCGCCACGGTGATCGGCGCGGTGTTCATCCTGTATGTGCTCTTGCGGGGCCGGTTCCGCAGGCGCAAATAGCGCTAGGAAAAAAGAAAGCCCGGCAGCATCTTGAGACGCGCCGGGCTAAAGTGGGGTCCTGTTAGGGGGAGGAAACGCCCAATCGGAGGAATGATCGGGTTATGCGCAGGACCCATCGCATGAGCCCTACATAAGAGACTTACGCTGCATTGCAACATGCGCCGGAGCAGGACACACATGCATTTCTGCATGAATGACCAAAATTTCATGGTCGTTAGCGCATGGACAACTTGCGCAGCGGTTCGGTCTCGGTGGTCAGGAAATCCCGGAAGGCCGCGACCCGTTTCGATCGGCGCAAGTCACTGGGATATATGAAGTAAAGGTCGAATGTAGGCCCGGTGATCTCGGGCAGGATCCGGACCAGGCGGGGAAGCGCACTGGCCATGTAATCAGGCACGTCGGCGATGCCGAGTCCGGCTTCTACCGCCCGCATCATCGCGAAAACGTTATTCACCTTGAGTGTGGCCTGACGGGGGGGTGCGTCATCGCGCCCTACCCGGCAGGCGAAGCTCATCTCCTGCAAGGGCGAGGATTCGTCGCCGTATGCGATGATCCGGTGATTATCGAGATCGAGCGGGGTGCGCGGCACGCCGTGCGCCTTGAGATAGTCGGGCGAGGCATAGAGGTTGGTGGCCACAGTGCCCAGCTTGCGCTGGATGAGGTCGGCCTTGTCGGCCGCCCAGAGCCGGATCGCACATTCTGCCTCCAGCTTGAGCAGGTCGTATTCATGCTGGTCATCAAGGCGCAGGTCGAGATGCAGGTCCGGATGGCGCCGGATAAACCCGCCAAGGCGCGGGACCAGCCAGACCGAACCGAAGGCCACCGGCGCCGAGACGATCAGTTCGCCCTGCGGGGTTTCCTGCTGATCCTTCAGCGCCGTGTTGGCCGACAGGGCGGCGGCGGCCATGTCCAAGGTCGAGCGGTACAGGGTATGGCCGCTATCTGTCAGCACGAGGCCGCGGGCATGGCGCTGGAACAGCGAGACGCCGAGCTGTTCCTCGAGCGCCGCGATCTGGCGCGACACCGCCGATTGCGAGATGCCAAGGCGCTCGCCGGCAAGTGTCAGGCTGCCCGCTTCAGCGGCGGCGTGGAACGATCTCAGCTTGCCCCAGTCCATGAAACTTCCCCCACCTCGCGCGACCGGCGTTACTGCATTTCTGCATTCTTGGCGCGATTTTTCCGCCAAAGCCATGCAAACTTGCGTCTTCAGGCGAGCCATCGTCACCGGGGGGTGAAATTAGACGCTGCGGTGGGGCACCTTCACTGTCTGCACCGGCGCAATCAAGAACGAGGGATCAGAAGCATGAGACACTGGATCGCGGCCCTAGGCGTAACCGCGCTCATCGCTCTTCCGTCGGGGGCGGACAGTTGGGGTGTGAACGCAGAACCCGAGACGCCCGAGGGCAGCAAGCCTTTTTGCATGCTCTGGTATGGCAGCACAGCCCCGATGATGAACCTCACCGTGATGGCGGACAGGGTATTCTTCTCGTCACGGGCCAGTGCGTTTGACGGTATGCCTGACCGGACCGAAGGCTCCGTCACCTTTCCAGGCGGACAAGCGCTCACCTCCCCCCAGGTTCGCAAGCTGGGTCCGGACACGCTGGCCATCTTCCTCGGCCCGTCCCTGTTCGAGCCCGCGCTAGAACAGCTGAAAGTCGACGGGGACATCACTTTCAAGGCCAACGGACAGAGTGTCAGCTTTCCGGCCTCCAACCTCGCCAACGGAATCGAGACCCTGAAATCCTGCGCCGCCAAGCTGCCGCCTGCGGACTGACGCCGCCTACTGACTCGCCCAGAGGATACGCGCGAGCCAGGCGATTTCGGAAGGCCTGAACTCGCGCGACGGATTGTCCGGATTCAGTGAGGCAAGCTCGATGACGCGTGTATTCTTCCGGGCCAGGACTTTTGCGATCACTTCGCCCTGCGCGGTCTTTGCAACGACGCGGTCACCCGGTTTCACTTCGGCGCCGGGCGCAACGATGATGCGGTCGCCGGCGCGGTAGGCAGGCTCCATCGAGCCGCCGCTGATCTGCAGGGCGTAGACCGTCTCGGTACCGAGGCCAGGAAAGCGCACCTCGTCCCAGCCGGCGCCGACGGGAAAGCCGGCGTCATCGAAGAAGCCGTCCTGCCCTGCCTGCGCAAATGCGATCAGCGGGGCCGAGCCGCCGCGGCGGCCCTCGACCAGCG
>JBGTKN010000469.1:0-1984 GCA_041744615.1 Hyphomonas sp.
TGCGGCAACCGCCGCAGAGGCGCCGGCCAGGCCCGCGCTCGATTATGCGGCAATCTCCGGCTATGACGCGACCTGGTTCCTCAGTGCGGGCTGGCCGGGGGAATATCCGCCCGGCTTCGCGGTGCTCGATGCCGATGTGAAAGTGCCGGCGCGGGCGCGTCCGAACCCGACCGATCCGCAGGACATCAGCTGCCTGTTGCCGCAATACGCCAATTACCAGCTCTGGAACAACGTACGCTCCGAGCAGGACAAGCTCGAATTCTTCGTGGCAACCAAGAAGGTGCCGGTGACGGTCCTCGAGGATACCGAGATCGAGTTCGTCGGCGCCAGCGGAATCGAGATGCTGAGCCTCAAGCAGGGCGACCAGCTGACCTACCTGCGCTATATTGGCGAAGGCTTCACCGTGCTCGAGTTCAACGGGCGCGAGTTCGACATCAACGAGGGCGAGCTGTCGAACGTGACCGACATTGCCGATACCTCGCTCGAGGAGAATCTCTGGGTCCGCGTCACCTGCCTGGGCGGGAAACAGGCCTGGCTGATGTTCGATGAAGTGATCGAGGAAGGGGGCATCTATCCCTCGCCGATCACCGGCTATGGAGACGCGTCTGACATTGCGCCCGCCGACGTGAATGCGGTGCGTGATGCGATTGCGTCCGATGCCTACGGCGTCAATGCGCAGGACCTCGAAATCATTCCGCCTTCGGAAGAATAGTCCGCAAGCGCCTGTCTCAGGCCTTCATCAGCTTGCCCATGGCGCGGGCCGCCTTGACCGCAAAGGGCTTTGCGGACGGGAAGACTTCGGTCACCGAGAAATAGATGTGTACCATGCCTTCGGCAACCATCAGCTGCGTCGGCACCCCGGCGTCGGCGAGGTGTTTCGCGATCTCAACGCCTTCATCATGCAGCACGTCGATCTCGGCCGGAGCGATGATCGACGGCGGCAGGCCGGAGAGGTCGGCGCCGAGAAAATTGAGGGCCGGATCGCTGGGATCGGCGGGGTCCTGGAAATAGGCCGCAACGAATCCGTCCATCGTGTCTGTGCTCAGTAGGCTGTTGTTGCGCGTCTCGCGGCCTGCGGCGATGTCCTCCGTCAGCGGAGGACCCATCACGACGCCGGGCACGATGGCGAGCAGGGCCTTGATTACAGGCCCGCCGCTTCGCTTGGCGCGCAGGGCGCAATAGAGGGCAAGGTGCCCGCCCGCGCTGTCGCCTGCAACGCCGAGACGGCCCGCATCCCCGCCGAACAGCGTGGCGTTGGAGCCGGCCCAGCGCAGAGCCGCGAAGCTGTCTTCATGGCCGGCGGGATAGGGATGTTCCGGGCCCAGACGGTAGTCGACCGCGGTGATGATGCAGCCGGTCTCCCGGCAAAGCAGGCGGCACTGGGCGTCATGGGTTTCGAGGTCGCCCATCACGAAGCCGCCGCCATGGAAGTGCACGATCACCGGAAAGGGGCCCTTTCCCTCCGGAATGTAGTGGCGGATCTTCACCGGGCCGGCAGGGCCCGGAAAAGTCGCATCGCGGATTTCCTCGACCTTGAGCTGCGGCGCGCGCGGTTGCAGCGCGCGGTACATGGCGCGGGTCTCCTCCAAACTCGGCGGCGTCTCCGGAACGACGGCGAACTGGGCCAGCAGCGCTTCGAATTCCGGATTCAGCCGTTTCAGGATCTCAGGATCAGGCATCGCGTTTCGCTCCGGTGTCTCAGGTTTCTTTATGCGCCGAAGCTGCGCATTTGCCGCCGCGGCATGCAAGCAGAATTCGCGCCCATGCGGCGCTGTAAGCCCCTCGAAACGAATCGCAAGATCAGGTACATTCCCGGCGCATGAGGGAATCACCCGGGGGTAGACGTGGTCATCTGGAATCCGAGACGCGCGGCGTGCGAGCCGTCCGATAGGGTCGACGACCACCGTTCCGGCGATCCCCAGGCCAACCAGATCGACCAGGTCGGCAGCCGCAAGCGCATCCTGCGCGTCTGGCAGACCGCCTA
>JBGTKN010000470.1:0-2603 GCA_041744615.1 Hyphomonas sp.
GAGCGCCGTCGCAAAAGCGCGTCCGGCGTTCGGTGCGGCCGACTTCGGTGACGGGTTCAGTTCCGCCGGTGCACCGAACCCGCGCGCCAGGCCAATCGCCGCCGCTGCCGCGATCACCAGAGGGAAGGGCAGGGCAAACAGGAACAGGGCGAGGAAGGCCAGCAGCGCGAGCGCGAGATCTCCGCCGGTCTTCAGCGCCCGCCTGCCGACCTTCCAGAGTGCCTCAAGGATGAAGCCGATCACTGCCGCCTTGATGCCGTAGAAGAGGGCACTGACAATCGGCGTCGTCCCCAGCGTCGCGTATATCCAGGTCAGCCCGAACACGATTCCCGCGCCTGGCAATACGAACAGCAGGCCCGCAATCACCCCGCCGCGCACCCCGTGCAGTCGCCAGCCGGCATAGGTCGCCAGCTGCTGCGCCTCGGGGCCGGGCAGAAGCATGCAGTAATTCAGGGCATGCAGGTATTCGGCATCTTCCAGCCATTTCTTCTCGTCGACGAAGATCCGGTGCATCAGCGCGATCTGCCCGGCCGGCCCGCCAAAGCCTAGGCAGCCGATGCGGAAACTCGCGACGGTGAGTTCAGAAAGCGAAGGGGTCGTCATGAATAGCCTCGTCACTCATGGCCCTTGGGCCGAAGAGTGGGGCTTGGGCGCACGCGCCTGTCCGGGCGCCCACACTGGCCCGGTAGGGAGATGACTAGCCGATTTGCGGCGGCCTGCAAGCACCTCCGCTTCAAGACCCGACTAACCCGGCTGCAGTTGACTTTCCCGGGCCGCCTCAGTATCCGGCCGGGCAATGAACACTGGCTTGCACCACCACCATCATCACGCATGACGCGCCGGCGAGGCGCGAACCGGTCCGGCTGCGCCTCTGATAGTGTTCACCTTCCAGAACCGAACCAGAAGATGCAGGCCGAAACCTGGCTCCCGAGCCGCATCGACGCGCCGCCTTCCCATTCCGGCCCGCGCCGGTTAAGCGGGCTCAGCCCGACACAGGACCTGGAACGAACATGAGCGACAAGGCCTCTACGCCTGCCACCGGCCCCGCAACCGGCAAGGACCTCGCCCGCAAGCCGCGCGGCTTTCCCGACAGGCGGGAAGGGCTGATCCATGCGCAGGCGCGGCTCGTGGAAATGGTCACTGCGGTTTATCGCCAATGGGGCTTCGAGGCGCTGGAGACGAGCGCTTTCGAATATGCCGACGCGCTCGGAAAGTTCCTGCCGGATGCCGACCGCCCGAACGCCGGCGTGTTCGCCATCCAGGATGATGACGAACAATGGATGGCTCTGCGCTACGACCTGACCGCCCCGCTCGCCCGCTTTGTCGCGGAGCAAGGGCAGGGCCTTGGCCGCCCGTTCCGGCGCTACGCTGCCGGCCCCGTCTGGCGTAACGAGAAACCTGGTCCAGGCCGGTTCCGCGAATTCTGGCAGTGCGACGCCGACACCGTGGGCGCACCCGGTTTCCATGCCGATGCCGAGATGATCGCGATGGGCGCCGAGGCGCTGCGCGCCATCGGCATGAAGCCCGGCGAGTTTGTCATTCGCGTCAACACACGCCGCCTGCTCAACGGTGTGCTTGATTCCGTCGGCGCCGTAGCCCCCGGCACGCGCCTCGCCATCCTGCGTGGGCTCGACAAGCTCGACCGCCTCGGCGCCTCTGGCGTTGCCGACCTCCTCGGCGTCGGCCGCAAGGACGAGAGCGGCGACTTCACCAAGGGCGCCGGTCTGGGTACGGAAGAAGTCAAGCGCGTCCTCGCCTTCGCCGAAGCGGGCGCGGCAACCCGCGCCGTGACGCTCGCCAATCTCGCAAAAGCTGCGGGTTTCACCGAAGAGGGCAAGGCAGGCCTCGCCGAACTCGAAGCCATCGCCCTCGGGCTTGAAGCTCTCGGCGCACCGGAGGACGATGTGAAGATCGATCCCTCCGTGGTCAGAGGACTGGAATACTATACCGGACCCGTCTTCGAGGCCGAGCTGCTGCGCGAAGTCACCGGCGAAGACGGCAAGACCTACCGCATCGGCTCGATCGGCGGCGGCGGGCGTTATGACGATCTAGTCGCCCGCTTCACGGGCGAGACAGTTCCAGCCACCGGTTTTTCCATCGGCATCTCGCGCCTCGCCGCCGCGCTCGCCATCATGGGCGAAGGTGCCAAACTCGACGGCCCTGTCGTCGTGCTCAATCTGGACAAGGACAATCCGGGCCTCGCGCTAGGCCTTGCTGCGGAACTCCGCCGTGCGGGCCTGCGCGCCGAAGCCTATATGGGCGCCTCCGGCATGCGCCCGCAGATGAAGTATGCCGATCGGCGCGCCTCGCCTGCCGTCGTCATCGTTGGCGGTGACGAGGTCGCCAAGGGCACGGTCACGATCAAGGATCTCGAGATGGGCGCCTTGAAGGCGCAGGCGATCACCTCCAACGAGGAGTACCGCGAAGCCCGTCCGGGCCAGATCGAAGTCCCGCGCGACCAGATGGTCGCTGCCGTGCGCGCGATCGTCGAGGCACAGCGATGAACCATGACGCCCTGGTGGCGGTCGCGCGCGCGGTGTTCGAACCCGCGGGGGGCACGCCGGTTGATCCCGATTATGTTCTGCCGGCGGACATTCCTCTGG
>JBGTKN010000471.1:0-4259 GCA_041744615.1 Hyphomonas sp.
CCTACCGGCGCCTGCGCGGGCGCGAGGGGCTCGGCCGGGGCGATGCAAAGCTGCTCGGCGCGGTTGGCCTCTGGGTCGGCGCGGCCGGTATCCCGCCGGTCCTTCTGATCGCGTCGTTGTCGGGCATTGCGGCGGCACTGATTATCTCGTTGCGCGAGTCGAAATCCCTCAGCGGGCAATCCGCCATCGCATTCGGACCCTGGATTGCACTGGGCGGATACATCGTCTGGATGCTGCAATCGGCGCGAATACAGGAGCTCGGCGCGCCGTTGTAAGTATACTCCCCTATTCCGCGAATTTACTTGCGGAGCGAGAAGTATTGGGTCTCTTTAAGAGACAGTACGCCGTGGGACAAACTGGCGCGCTGAAAGATCAGTCTGGGTTCCAAAAGAGGAAATAGGGGACGCTATGTTCAGGAAAATTTTGATGTCCGCGGCGGCCGCTGCGGCGATGTCCGGTGTATGTGCGACTGCCAGCGCGCAGATACTTGTCGAGATTGAAGGGCCGATGTCGGCTTATGTCGCGACCACCGGGAACACCGGCACGATGACCGTGATGAACAACAAGATTGCCGTCGACGCGAATACGGTATTTGCTTCTCCTACCGAAACGCGCGCCGATTTGTTCGCCCGGAGGCTTCCCGGCGGTGGCCGAGAGCTCAACGAAGCGGGCGCAGTTTACAATGTCTCAAACTGGATGCGCGGCGACATGTTCGATGGCCGCCGTCAGCGGGGTTTCATCGGTGCAACCGTTATCGTCACAGGCACCGTCGATCCCGTAACGGGCGTGGTGACAGCCCAAGAAGTCTTTTCCGACATTTCCGAAAACGTCGTCCTCGGCGCCGTTTATGAGAACCTGTGCACAAATGCGGCCTGCAACGACCCTGGCAACTTCATTCGCGGAAACGGCCCCCTCGGCCCGGCTTTTGTACCCAACGCAGACAAGCGCCTACCCGCATTGCCAATCACGGACGCGGGCTTGTTCGAACTCAACCTCGCCTTCAAGAATCTTGGCGTCAGTTCCGGTATAATCACCTCATTCGGAGGTGAAGGTTATTTCACACAAGACCCTGTTCCTGTAGGTGACGGTGCAGAACAGGCGATTGTCTATTACGCCTTCGAACTTGGCGAGAATCGCCCCGACCTGCTTGCCACACCAGGTATTCCGGAAATCTCCACATTACGTGTCCGGTGCACCGAGGGCAGCCGACTGGAAGTTCGCGGATTTGTTCACGCACCCACGGATGCTACTGGCGCGCCGACGGGCGGCGCCGGTATGCCGCAGTCGGGCGGCGTAGGCCGGATTCGAGCGACCATGACGGTGAATGGTACCACGCTGACCTTCCTTGATGAAGACAACGCGCCGCCGGTTGCGGACGTCCCGGCGACATACGGAGTCTATCAGTTACGTCAGGACGTCGCTGCCTGCGGCGATTCAGTAAACGTTTTCTGGGATCCGCCGGGCGGTGTGGGCGCGCCCTGGGCATCGGCCCTCAACGTGCCGGTTGACCGCCTGCGCGAAGAATAGTCCGCTTCAAGCGGCCGACTGGCCCGCCTGGACAAAACAACGAATGGCCCGCTTCGGCGGGCCATTTTTGCTTTGCCGATACTCCGCGCAATCTGAATGTCACTGCCTGGGGCCTGTGCGGCTCAGGGTGAGCTGTTCGGCACATGCGGCGCCGAAGCCTCCACTCGGCACTGGACTGCGGCTGAGGCAATTTTCAGAAAGAGCTGTGTGGTTGTCTTCATCAGCTGCTGCGGACGGCGCCTCCAGGCCTTTGACGATTCCAGATTCGGCTACCAATGCCGATAGACGGGGCAGAGAGCGGGTCTCGTTTTCCTATGAAACCTCCTGTGTCATCGCGGAGCGCCGGGACTCGAAAAAGCTGGTTCCCAGCCGACCCCGCCTCTTTTGCGGCGCGGATCGCATCGCTCGCCTGTTCCTCGGCGACAAAGGCTTCTTTAGCCGAGGCGGTCGCAGCCTCGTAAAGGGGTACAAAGCTCGTGCCGAGCTGCGCGAAGGCGTCTACGCGGATGACCGGACCTCCAATACCCTCAGTCATTTGCAGGACGTCTGTCGGCGCTGAGAAATCGTCGAAAATGATTGTCCGACTACTGACTTTGAAGTCTCCGAAGACCATCATTCCCAGAGCTTCGACGACGAGCAAGCCTGGGCCGATCGGACGGCCATCCTTGGCTGCGCCATAAAAATTATATCCGCCCTCTGACCATTTTCCGAAGCCGTGCGCCTTGCCGTTTTCAATGCCGCCCAGCCAAGTCGCACTATTGGTCAGAATTCGATAGCTTCCGTTCTCATCCGTGCCGCCGCTACCGATATGCTCGATTTCGCCATACCCAGTTTCGGCGGTGGCACTGGCAACTGGGCCGACACTGCAATCATAGTAGCAACGCAGCTGAGGCGGATCAGCCAAGGCGGCTGGCGAAAGGTCCCCGAAAGCGAGAATGAGCGGCGAGACGAGAAGGCGCATTTTGGTGTCCGGGTGCGATGGACCTCCAAGAGTCTATCAGATCAGCACCAAGCGTACACAACGCGTTTCGGGAACGTGCTGCCGACCGGAAAAGACAGCGACGTTTTTCTGGCGGGCGGAGCGCGACAATCTGGGTGAGGCGCACTTTCATCCTGGGTCGACGCTGCGCCTGTGTGCGCCCACCCCGCTATGGGCGAAGGCAAGCGTTTGTGCGGCGACGCATGATCAGGCGGTTGTTGGCGAAACTCCCACTCTTCCAGGTCTGCACGACCCGGGGCAACATATGGCCGACAATGCGTTTCCAGCGCTTTGATCGCAGCTTAGAAGTCGGCGTCCAAGCCAGCATGAGTTCAGGCCCAGGTCCCGTGAAAGCCGAGCGGCCAGGCCCGGTCGCCGCGCCAGATGCAGACCGGCCCGTCGCTGACGCGGCCTGTATCAAACACACAGATCTCGCTGGTGCCTGTCTTGAGGTTCAGGACAGGTCCCACGAGCCAGCTGTCGGCTTCGCCTTGCAGACCTGGCTTCGGCACGAACAGGAACTCTTCGACCATGCGCGACTCACCGAAATCGAAGGTGTCGGTGGCCCCGGTTCCCCAATCGTGCACGCTGACGCCCGACAGGCCGGGCCGGCTCGCGGGCTGACCTGTGATCAGCGCCGTGAGGCGCCGGGGCAGACCATGCCGGCGAGGGTCAACCTGCGGGAAGTCGCCGTCGAGCCCCGTTTCGATTAACCGGGCGTCCCCCGCAGGCGGAATGACAATCTGCGTAAGGTCGCTCCGGAAACGCGCGTCGCGGCCTTTCCAGACTCCCCGGATCTCATCGACGCCGCCGCCGACGCCAAGCACTGGCTCCTTGTATAGGGCGGCGTCGACGCGGATCGCGCCGTCGGCGTCCTCCCAGGCAGCACCGGTATGATAGAAGGCGCGTGCCGGCCCCTGCGCCCAACGGCGGTTGGAGAAGTCGTTCTTGTCGACGATCAGGAACTGGAAGCCTTCCTCGGGACGCCATTCGAACCCTTCAACGACGGGGGGGCGGAACGCTTCGTTGGTCCAGGGCTGGACCAGGATGATGAGGTGGCGATCGGTCATCGCCCAGTCATGGATGTAGGCCGCCTTGCCAATGTTCAGCAGGCCGAAGGATTTCAGGCTGCCATCCGCGGCGATGCGGTAGACACCGACATTCCGGCCGTTGATCGCGAGGTTCCAGACCGTGCCGTCCGGCTCCCGCTTCGGATGGGCGAGAAAGGGCATTGCGGCGAGATCATCGCGCCAGGCTTTGACGCCCCGCGTCTCGAGCGTTTCTGTATCCACGGCGATGGCCGAGCCGCCTTCCCAGAGCGCATAGAGTTCGCCGTCGATCATGATGACGGACGTGTTGGCCGCGTTGACGTCGTCGGGGCCCATCACCGGAAAGTCCGGATGCCCTGCCGTGCCGAAACCGGGGGCCATGAACTTTGCATTGGCCTGCTCGATCTGGTGCTTCGCAGTTTGCAGGAAGCGGCCGGAATGGACGGCCTTGCCCTCGGCAATCGCAATGCGCTGGATCATGCCGTCACCGTCGAACCAGTGGCTGGCGAAGTCGTCCTTGCCATAACGAAACTGCGCCGGCCCGTTGCGGTAGAGGGTGCCTTCCAGGCCTTCCGGAACCTGGCCGAACACCAGACGCATCGGTTCGGGATCGAACCCGCCCGCCGGCGCCGATGTATAGCCGAGGTGCCAGTCCGGCATCGCCGGCGTTTCCGAGAAAGCGGGAGACAGGCCCAGACCGAAAA
>JBGTKN010000472.1:0-4546 GCA_041744615.1 Hyphomonas sp.
GAGGCGGTCGGCGGACGCCGGACGCCGGGCGTCGTGGACGCTTACGTCTATACCGATCGCGGCATCTACCGACCCGGCGAAAGCGTTGAGCTGACGGCCATGCTGCGCGACCGTGCCGGCCGACAGGTGACCGGCCGCAACGGCCATTTGGTGATCTACCGGCCCAACGGTCTTGTCGCCTCGAAAACCCGGTTCACGGATCCGAAATCAGGCGCCGTTCTCTCAACCTTTGCCCTCCCGCGTGGCGCCTCGCGCGGCGAATGGCGGGCGAGTGTCGAAATCGACGGCATCACGTCGTCGGCCGGCGATGTGCGCTTCGCCGTCGAGGACTTCGTGCCGCAGCGCATCGCCGTGGACATCAAGGCCGACGAGACCCGCGCGCTGAAAGCTGGCGGTGTGCGCGATGTCGAGATCGACGCACGCTTCCTGTACGGTGCGCCCGGCGCGGGCCTGACGGTGAAAGCCGAAGCCCGTCTCGAAGCTGATCCGTCGCCCTTCAAGGCATTCGAAGGCTTCAAGTATGGACGCCACGACCAGACGTTCCAGGAACAGATCCTTGAGTTCGACGATACGACCACGGACGGTTCCGGCAAGGCAGTCGTCCGCCTGTCGCCAGGCACGGCAGGGTCGAATTCAGGCTTGCCGCTGCGTCTGAACACGGTCGTCAGTGTGCTGGAGCCCGGCGGGCGCGCCGTGTCTGAGAGCATCCGCGTTCCCTACCGGCCCGAAGCGCTCTACGTAGGCGTGAAGCCCGGATTCGAGTCGAGTGTGGAGGAAGGCGGTGAGGCCCGGTTTGAGGTCGTCGCGGTCAACGCTGATGGCGCCGCCGTGGCCCAGCGGCTGAGCTGGAAAGTCCTCGCGATCGACTATCACTATGACTGGTACCGCGATGGCGAACGCTGGACCTGGCGCCGGTCTCGCACGGTCACCAAGGTCAATGAAGGCGTGCTCACCACGCCGGCCGGCGGCGCCGGAGAAATCAAGGCCCCCGCCCTCGATTGGGGCAGCCATGAACTCGTGATCGAAGGGCAGGGCGCCTTTGCCGCCTCCGGCGCGAGCACAAGCTTCTATGTCGGCTGGGGCGGCTGGACGAGCGAAGACGGCACCGAAGCGCCAGACCGCGTGAAAGTGGTTGCGGCCGAGAAGTCGCCGAAAGCCGGCCAGAATGCCGAACTGACTATCGTCGCACCTTATGACGGCCAAGCGCAGGTCGTGGTTGCAACCGACCGTGTACTGAGCGTCCAGAATCTCGCCGTCTCGGCCAAGGGCACGAAAGTCACCCTGCCGGTCACAGCAGAATGGGGCGAGGGAGCCTATGTGATGGTCACGGTCTATTCGGGCCGCGACCCGCTGCTCAATGCCAAACCGCGCCGCGCCGTGGGTGTTGCCCATGTGCCTGTGGACATGGACGCGCGCACCTTCAAGGTCACGCTAGAGGCGCCGGACATTGCCCGTCCGGTGACCAACCAGTCCGTCGATGTGAAAATCGAAGGCGGGCCAAAGGAACAAGTGTATCTGACGCTCGCAGCGGTCGACGAAGGCATCCTCCAGCTGACCAAGTTCAGTTCACCCAATCCGGTCGCCTATTATTTCGGCCGTAAGGCCCTCGGCGTCGAACTGCATGACGATTATGGCCGACTGCTCGATCCGAACATGGGCCTGCCGGCGGAGGTCCGCGTCGGCGGTGACCAACTCGGCGGCGAAGGGCTCACAGTGGTGCCCACCAAGTCGGTCGTCATCTTCTCGGGTCTCGTGGAGGTGAAGAATGGCCGCGCGAAGATTCCGCTCGCGTTGCCGGAATTCAATGGCGAGCTTCGCCTGATGGCCGTTGCCTGGTCGAAGACCGGGCTCGGCTCGGCCGACATGAAGATGAAGGTGCGTGACCGCGCGCCATCCGACCTCGTGATGCCGCGCTTCTTTGCGCCCGGCGACGAAGCCGTCATCACCGCGTCAATCGACAATATCGAACTTGCCGCCGGCCAGTTTACGGCGAAAGTCTCCGGCGGCGCACAGGTCAGCGTGGCGGAAGCGGCGTTGACGCGCATGCTGGCCCAGAGCCAGCGCGCCGATCTTCCGGTGCGGGTCACGGCCCGAAGCGAAGGCGTCTCGCCGCTGCGCCTCGAAGTCTCCGGACCGGACCGCTACTCGGTTGTGCGCAGCTACGAGATCCAGACGCGCTCGCCCTACCTGCCGGAATCGCGTTCGACCTCGCAGCTGATGCGCCCGGGCGATACATTCAGCGTCAACGCCGATCTGTTAAAGGGGTATGTGCCGGGATCGACCGATGTCGCGGTTGGTTTCTCGCCGATCCCGCTCGATCCGGCGACCCTATACGCTTCGCTGGACCGCTATCCTTATGGCTGCACCGAGCAGATCACCAGCCGCGCCGTACCGCTGCTGTATTCCGAGGCGCTCGTCGCGATGGGTGCGAAAGGGTCGCGAGACAATGCGCGCGACAAGGTCCAGGTCGCCGTCAACACGGTCCTCAACCGTCAGGGGGCGGACGGAACCTTCGGCCTCTGGCGCGAGGGGGATGGTTATGCAACGCCCTGGCTCGGCGCCTACGCCACGGATTTCGTCTACCGCGCCAAACAGGCCGGCTATTCGGTTCCGGACGAAGCGCTGACGCGGGCCTACGGCGCGCTGCGCAACATTGCCAGCGGCGATGCCTGGCGGGTTTATGGCTATGACACGGATGTGTACGAGGGCCAGCACTCGACCGACACGCAGCAGCAGATGATGTACCGCTCCTCGGCCTATGCGCTCTATGTGCTCGCCAAGGCAGGGCAGGCTGATATCTCGCGTCTGCGCTACCTGCACGACCGGGAGCTCGAGAGCATAGCCAGCCCGCTCGCCCGCGCGCATATCGGGGCCGGCCTCGCCTTCCTCGGCGACCGTGCACGGGCGGCCTCGGCCTTCAAGTCGGCAGAAGCGAAGCTCGGCTATTCCAACACCGGGGACTATTACCAGACGCCGCTGCGCGACCTGGCCGGAATTCTGGCGCTCGCCGCCGAAGCGGACCTGCCGCAGGTGGTCGAACGCCTCGCCACCCGTCTTGGCAAGGACGTACCCGACGCGGCAAGCCTGACCACGCAGGAGAAATCCTACATGCTGCAGGCCGTCAGTGCACTGACCAAGGGCGAAGACAGCCTGCAAGTGGGGGTCACTGGCCTCGGCAATGGCCAAGACAACAAGCGCCAGTACATGCTGACCGAAGCGCAGGCGTCCGGCGGGGTGAGCTTCAAGCTGAACGCCAGGGCGCCCGTCTTCCGAACTGTGCTCGTCACCGGCGCGCCGTCTTCGCCGCCGCCGGCGGTCTCTTCGAAACTGTCGGCTTCCAAACAGTTCTACACGCTTCAGGGCAATCCGGTGAAGCTCGACCAGGTGCGCCAGGGCGACCGATTCGTCGTCGGCCTGACGATCTCGCCCGAAGAGCGCCGCCTCAACCCGGTCATCGTCGCCGACTTGCTGGCAGCCGGGTTCGAGATCGAGACCGTCCTGCGTCCGGCCGACGCGCGGATGATCGAATATGACTGGACCACCGGCGTCGACCGTGTGCGGGCAGGGGCTTTTGCCTTTCTCGGGGAGATCGCCCAAGCCCAGTCCTCGCAGGCGCAGGATGATCGCTATGTTGCGGCCATCAATGTCTACGACAAGCCCGTCACGCTTGCCTATGTCGTGCGCGCCGTCACGCCGGGATCATTCGCGATGCCGGGCGTCGTCGCCGAGGACATGTATCGGCCGGAAGTCTTCGGACGCTCCGCCCCGGGTCGGGTGACGATCCTGGCCGCGCAGGGCGCTGCCGGCGGCAAGTAAGGGGAGATGCAAAGGTGACCGGGGCCGCGTTCTGGGCCAGGTTGAAGGGGTTGCCCTGGCCGAAGCGGCTCATGGCCGGGCTCGGCACCTTGCTCGCGGCGGTGCTCCTCGTCGACTTTGCCCTCCCGCCGCCGCTGACCCGGGCACATATCAATTCCGTTCTGGTCACCGACCGGCACGGAAAACCGCTGCGGGCCTTCTCGGCGCCGGATGGTCGCTGGCGGTTTGCCGTCTCACTGGAGCACATCGACCCCGCTTTCATCGAGGCGCTGGTACGCGTCGAAGACAAGCGCTTCTGGTCGCACCACGGCACGGACTGGTTTGGCATGGCGCGCGCCGCAATGGACAGCGCCGCTGCCGGCCGCGTGGTCTCCGGCGGCTCGACCATCACGATGCAGACCGCCCGCATGCTGGAGCCACGCTCCCGCAATATCGGCTCCAAGTTCGTCGAGATCTGGCGTGCCAACCAGTTGGAGCGCCGCTTCACCAAGGACGAGATCCTCGAGCTCTACCTCACACTCACCCCCTATGGCGGCAATCTCGAAGGTGTGCGTGCCGCCAGCTGGAGCTATTTCGGCCACGAGGCCGACCGTCTGTCCTCGGACGAAATCGCGCTGCTGATCGCGCTGCCCCTGTCGCCGGATGTGCGTCGGCCGGACCGCCGCCCGGAACGGGCGAAGTCGGCGCTCGACTGGGTCGCCGCCTAACTGGCCGGCTACGGCGTCTTCCC
>JBGTKN010000473.1:0-3988 GCA_041744615.1 Hyphomonas sp.
GCGAAGCCGCACCGACACGCGGCGCGCGCCTGCGACCCGGCTCACCCTTCATCGCCTACTTCGCCGATACTGGCGCGGGCGACATGCCCGTGCTCGCAGGCGTCAGCATACGGATCAATCCGCAGACCACTCTGTCGGCGACGCGCCGTGAAGATGGCAGCTATTTCGCGAGCGTTCTGTCAGCCAAGACGTCCATCGCCCTGCACCGTATTTCCGGCGAGATTGGTACAAGCCTTGCGGACGCCATCCACCGCGAAGGCGGAAACTACGCTCACGCCGAAACATTCGCCAGCCTCTTTCCCGAAGACCCCCTCCTGGCCAAGGGCGGGCGCAAGGGCGAGCGCTTCGATGTCGTGATCGAAATGGTCGCCGATGAGCGCGGAAATTTCCTGGAAGCCGGCGACCTCGTCTTTGCAGCGTTCAACGGCGAGAAAGCCTCCGGCAGCTGGTACCGGTTCACACCGGAAGATTCCGGAGTGCCCGAGTTCTTCAATCGCAACGGGTTTGCGGGCGACGAGTTCCTGAGCCGGGATCCCTTGCGCGGCGGCGAGATCAGTTCCGGCTTCGGCAACCGTATCCACCCGATTACCGGCGACATGCTGCTGCACGCCGGCGTCGATTTCCGGGCCCCCGCAGGCACCCCGATCCGCGCCGCAGGCTCCGGCCTGATCACCGACATGAAGTATGGCGACGGCTATGGCCGGTTCGTCCGCATACAGCACGAGCGCGGCTTCGAAACGGTGTATGCCCACATGTCCGCCTTCGCCGAAGGCCTGACGCCGGGCCGCACGGTGATGCGGGGCGATAAGATCGGCTATGTCGGCTCGACGGGATCGAGCACCGGCGCGCACCTCCACTTCGAAGTCCTGCGCAACGGCATCTATGTGAACCCGATGAAACTGGCGCTGCCGTCGGGCCGCGATCTCAGCCGCAATGCCAGCGCCTTCAACGCGTTCAAGGTCCAACGCGACCTGATCGATACGTTGCGGGGCGCCGACCGGGCCGAGCCGGCAGCCCCGACGAACCTGACGGCCGATCTCGGGGCGCGCGCAGACCGCGCCCCCTGACCGGTCAATTGAGGGCTGATCGGCCCTTGGCGAAATTGTTCGGCACGCCATTGATCGACAGCGCTTCGCCTTCGACATCCACAAGGATCGTCTCCCCGTCAAGGATTCGTCCCTCGAGCAACAGACGCGCGAGCGGGTCCTGCAGCTCCTTCTGGATCACGCGTTTCAGCGGGCGCGCGCCATACACGGGATCATATCCGCGCGCGGCCAGCCAGTTGCGGGCCGCGAGGCTGAGGTCCAGCTTCATCTTCCGTTCCCGGAGCAAGCCTTCGAGCCGGCCCATCTGGATATCGACGATATGGTCGATCTCGCCGCGGCCGAGCCTCTTGAAGAAGACGATCTCGTCGATCCGGTTGATGAACTCGGGACGGAAATGCCGGCGGATCGCGCTCATTACCTGCTCGCGGGCGTGTTCGGACACCTCGCCCTCTTCCCCGCTCGCCAGCGCGTCAGCGCCGAGGTTCGAGGTCATGATGATGATGGTGTTCTTGAAGTCCACCGTGCGGCCCTGGCCGTCCGTCAGGCGGCCATCGTCGAGCACCTGCAGTAGAGTGTTGAACAGGTCCGGGTGGGCCTTCTCGACCTCGTCGAACAGCACGACCTGATAAGGCCGGCGGCGGACAGCTTCGGTCAGCGCGCCGCCTTCGTCATAACCGACATAGCCCGGAGGTGCGCCGATCAGACGGGCCACCGAGTGCTTCTCGGAATACTCCGACATGTCGAGGCGCAGCACAGCGGTCTCGTCGTCGAACATGAAGCCCGCCAGTGCCTTGGTGAGCTCCGTCTTGCCGACACCTGTCGGGCCGACGAAAAGGAACGAGCCGATCGGGCGGTTGGGGTCCTGCAAGCCGGCGCGCGCGCGCCGCACCGCGTTCGAGACCGCCAGCAGCGCATCCTCCTGCCCGACCACGCGGGCGCGCAACGAGTCTTCCATGCGCAGCAGCTTCTCGCGCTCGCCTTCCATCATCTTGTCGACCGGGATCCCGGTCCACTTCGAGACGACGCCGGCGATATGCTCGGGACGGACGACTTCCGAGACGAGTCCGCCCTCGGCGTCGCCTTGGCCTTCGACTTCGGCGATTAGCTTCTCAAGCTGCGGAATGGTCGAGAATTTCAGCTCGGACGCTTTCGCGAGGTCGCCCTGGCGCTGTGCTTCGGCCATGTCGGAATAAGCCCGGTCGAGCTTTTCCTTGGCAGACGCCGCGCCCTTCAGCTTGTCCTTCTCCGCGCCCCAGGCAGTCGCCAATTCGCGAGAGCGCGTATCGAGCCCGGCGATCTCCCCCTCGATGGTTTTCAACCTGTCCTGCGAAGCGGTGTCCTTTTCCTTTTTCAACGCTTCGGCTTCGATACGCAGCTGCATCAGGCGCCGGTCGATCTCGTCGAGTTCTTCCGGCTTGGAATCCACCTGCATGCGCAGGCGCGCCGCCGCTTCGTCCATCAGGTCGATGGCCTTGTCGGGCAGGAACCGGTCGGTGATATAGCGGTTCGACAGGGTCGCCGCCGAGACAATTGCGGCATCCGATATGCGCACGCCGTGGTGCGCCTCGTAGCGGCCCTTCAGCCCCCGGAGGATCGAGATGGTATCCTCCACAGTCGGCTCGTCCACAAATACCGCCATGAAGCGGCGGGCGAGCGCCGGGTCGCCTTCGACATGCTTGCGGTACTCATCCAACGTCGTCGCGCCGATACAGTGCAGCTCCCCGCGCGCCAGTGCCGGTTTCAGGAGGTTCGACGCATCCATCGCGCCTTCGGATTTCCCGGCCCCCACCAGCGTGTGCATCTCGTCGATGAACAGGATCACGCCGCCTTCAGCTTGGGTCACTTCTGTGAGCACGGCCTTCAGCCGCTCCTCGAATTCGCCGCGAAATTTTGCGCCTGCAATCAGCGCGCCCATGTCGCGCGCGAGCAACCGTTTGCCCTTCAGGCTTTCGGGCACATCGCCGTTGACGATGCGCAGCGCGAGGCCTTCGGCAATCGCCGTCTTGCCGACGCCGGGCTCACCAATCAGCACGGGGTTGTTCTTGGAACGGCGGGACAGAACCTGGATCGCGCGGCGGATTTCCTCGTCGCGCCCGATTACCGGATCGAGCTTGCCTTCGCGTGCATCCTTGGTCAGATCGCGAGCGTATTTCTTCAGCGCTTCGTAGCCTTCCTCGGCATTCTGGCTGTCCGCCGTGCGGCCTTGGCGCAGCTGCGCAATGGCGCCTTCTAAGCCTTTCGGTGTGACGCCCGCCGCCTTCAGGGCCTCCCCCGCCGGATCGCCTGCAAGCCCAGCAATCGCCAGCAGCAAACGCTCGACCGTCACGAAAGCATCGCCCGCTTTCTTGGCCCCGGATTCGGCCTCCTGGAAAAGTTTCGCGCCCGATTGTTCAAGCCGCAGTCCGCCTGCCCCGGCACCGGACACCTTCGGTTGCTTGGCCAGCGCCGCGTCAACGCCCTGCACCGCCAGTTCCGGCCGCCCACCGCTCGCACGGATCAGGTTCACGGCGAGTTGGTCGCGGTCGTCAAACAGCGCCTTGAGGATATGGGAGGGCGTCAGCACCTGATGTCCGCCGGCAAGGGCCTGCGTCTGGGCGCTCTGGATCAGGCTGCGCGCACGTTCTGTATACTGTTCTATATTCATGGTTTTTCATCCCCTTCAAAAGGCAGAATGGAGTCCTCAGTCTGGCCCCGCTCAGCGGCAACCGGTCTGTTGAGGAGAATTTGGGAAGGCTTACCGCCCGGCGCAAGCGTCCATGCGCAAATGAAACGCCCCGCCTGTGAAGGCGGGGCGCTGGCATCTGGTCGCAGTAGAATTACCTAGTCGGTCGTCTCCGCCGGCGCGCCTTCTTCATTGGCCGGCTTGCGGCGACCGCGGGCGAGCGTTTTCATCACGCCGTCAGTTTCCGAGACGGCCACAACGGGCTCGCGCGGCGGGCGGG
>JBGTKN010000474.1:0-2919 GCA_041744615.1 Hyphomonas sp.
TGCGCCCGCGCTCTCGGCGGGCAAGCCGGATGTGCGCCCCTTCGCGAACCTGCCGCGCCCGGTGGATGATTTCATCGCCGAACGCGCCGAATACACGGCTGGCCGCGCTCTTGATGCGGCCGCGCTGGACGTGCTCAAGTCGGATTTCATAAAGCTGGTGGAAGCCAGTCCCGATGGTTCGCACCATGAACTGCGCACGCCGGATGGCCGACCTCTGCTAATCCATTTCGAGCGCACCCTGCCGGTCGATCCAATGAAGGCCAGCATCCACGCCATCGGCTATGCTCCATCGGCGGACGGGTTCGTGACGCGCTCCTACCTGTTGCCCGTCGATGTCACTGTCCGGGTCATGTGCCGGGATGTGGCCTACGCTTTCCCGGGCCAGGAACGCGGGCGCTTCGCGGCTTGCGAAGGCGCCGACGGCACCTGGACGATGGCCCGCGCCTCAACTGCGGCGGGCACGCCGATCTAGCCGGATCTTGCAGTTCGTTGCACGCCGCTCTGCTTGGCTGCGCGCGCCAGCACATGGTGTTCCACCAACCGGAAATTGCGCTTGTGAGAACGGAAGAAGAAGTCGAACGCGTCACCGAGAATCGGAATGGACCCCAATCCGGCATCGGTCACCAGATTCAGGACGATCCGTGTGTGGACATGCCAGGGCAGACGGAGCCGCACCGACGTAAACAGCGCTGCCGATCCCGTCACCAGTGTCATCGCGTCACCCGCCACCGGAATGAGACCCACGAGCGCGTCGATCCCGAAACGCACACCCATCACTTCAAACCGGGAATCCAGCAGCCTTGCCAGCGACCGCAGCGCCTTCAATTCCTCCTCCACGGTGCGCCCGCCTTCGAGGCGCACCTGCAACAGCGCTTCATCTGATTTCGCTGTTTTTAGTCCCACGTTCGCTCTCCTGTTGATGCCGCATGATTGCACATACCGCAAAAGCCTGCGACAGGACGGCGCCATGAGGACGAGGCATGTCTACAAGCTGCTGACTGAGGCGGACTGGGCCGCTGCCCAGGTCTCCGGGGCGACGGCGACCGCGCTCGACTCGGCGGACGGATACGTTCATCTGTCTACCAACGCGCAAGTGCGCGAAACGGCGCGCCGGCATTATTCGGGGCAGACGCGCGTGCGGCTCCTGCGGTTTGATTTTGACACGCTGGTGGATCTGCGTTGGGAGGAAAGCCGGGGCGGGGACCTGTTCCCGCATCTTTACGGCGCGCTGGAGATCACCAAGGCGACAGGCAGCTGGTGGCTTGAGCCAGGGCCGGACGGCGCGCCCGTCTTTCCGGAGGCGTTCTGATGTTGGTCGAGCTCGGCACGAAAGCGATCCGCCTATTACCGCCGGAAGCAGCGCATAATGCAACGCTCCGCTTGCTGATGAAGGGTATCGGCGTGCCGGCGCGCGTACCGGAGTTTCCGGCTGGGCTTTCGGTGACGCTTCCGAAGTCGGGGCTGAAACTGGCCTCGCCGGTAGGGCTGGCGGCGGGTTTTGACAAAAATTGCGAAGTGCCCGCTGCCATGGCCAGGTTCGGGTTCGGCTTCGTCGAATGCGGGACGGTGACGCCGCAGCCGCAGGCGGGCAATCCTAAGCCGCGCCTATTCCGGCTGGACGAGGACCAGGCGGTGATCAACCGGATGGGCTTCAACAATTACGGGCTGGATTACTTCGTGCGGCGGCTCGCGAAATACTCCGGCGGCGCGCCCATCGGCGCGAATGTCGGCGCCAACAAAGATGCCGAAGACCGGGGGCAGGACTATGTGACGGGCATCGAGGCAGTTGCCCCGTATGCGGATTACATCACTATCAATATCTCTTCGCCGAACACGCCGGGTCTGCGCGGGCTGCAGGACAAGGCTTCGCTGACCAGGCTGCTTACGGTTTGCGGCGCGGCCGACCGCAAGAGCAAGCCGGTTTTCCTGAAAGTGGCGCCGGACCTTGATGCCGAGGCGATTGCCGACATCTGCGGAGTGGTGCGGGGGGAAGGGGCCTGGCTGTCGGGCCTGATCATCTCCAACACGACTCTGGCGCGGCCCTCGACGCTCAAGAATGAGCACAAGGGGCAGGCGGGTGGGCTGTCCGGCGCGCCGCTGTTTCATCCGTCCACGGCGGTTCTCACGCATTTCGCGCGCAATCTCAAAGGTGAATTCGACCTGATCGGGGCGGGCGGCATTGCTTCCGGCGCCGACGCGTATCGCAAGCTGCGCGCGGGCGCGCATGCGGTGCAGCTCTACTCGATGCTCGTCTATGAAGGCCCGGGCCTTGCCGCCCGCATTGCGGAGGAACTGGAAGTCCTAAGCATTCGGGATGGCTTTGCCTCAATTGCCGAGGCGACCGGCAAGGACCTCTAGTCGAGTACCACGACCTGCCGGGCCACGGTGCCCTTGTTGTTCTTGAGGTTTTGCATCGCGGCTGTGATACCGTCCATGCCGATCCGGTCGGAGATCAGGTCGTCGAGGTGGAGCTTGCCCTGCCGGTAGAGATCGACGAAGCGCGGGAAGTCGATGCGGAACCGGTTCGAGCCCATCACGGCGCCTTGCAGGCGTTTCTCGGTGACGAGGAGTTCGATGCCGGGAATCTCGATGTTCACGCCCGGTGAGATCATGCCGATGATGGTGGCGACGCCGCGCGGGCGGAGCATGTGATAGGCCATCTCGGCGGTCTGCTTGCTGCCGACGCATTCGAAGGAATAGTGGACGCCGCCCTTGGTCAGTTCCTTGACGGCTTCGATGGCATGGCCGGATTTAGGGTTGACCGTGTCGGTGGCGCCGAAACGGGTGGCGAGTTGCAGTTTCTCCGGCGACAGGTCGACCGCGATGATGCGCGAGGCGCCGGCAATCGCCGCGCCGTTGATCGCGGCAAGGCCAACGCCGCCGCAGCCGATGACGGCGACGGTGGAGCCGGGCTCGACC
>JBGTKN010000475.1:0-7320 GCA_041744615.1 Hyphomonas sp.
GGCGCCCTCGGCGAGGCTGCCGAGGTCCAGCGGGCCGAACCGCGCACGGTGCAGCGCCGCGACATGGTTGCCGGCGGCAGCAAACATCCGGCGTACCTGGTGATATTTGCCCTCGGTCAGCGTCAGGCGTGCGGTGCGCTCATCGGTCATCTCCAGCTGCGCTGGCAGGCAGGGCTTCTCCTCTCCGCGCAGCACTAGCGTGCCGGAAGCAAACAGAGACGCTTCGTGTCCTTCCAGCGGGCGGGCGAGGGTGGCCTCATAGGTCTTCGGAAGGTTCGATTTCGGCGATATCAGCTTGTGCAGCAGCGCGCCATCATCCGTGAACAGAAGAAGCCCTGTCGTTTCCGCATCGAGCCGACCGACCGAGGAAAGCTTGGGGTCGCGCTTCTGGAAACGCGGCGGCAGGAGCTCATAGACGAGCCGGCCCTGGTCGGCATGCGAGCAGGTGAAGCCTGCCGGCTTGTTGAGCATCAGGACCATGCCGTGCGGCGGATCAATAAGCTCCCCGTCAAAGCGCAGGTCCTCACCTTCGCCGGTGACGCGTCCGTCGCGGATGGCGATGGCGACTGCCTTGCGCGAGCCATAGCCAAGCCCGGCCAGATGTTTGGCAAGCCTGAGCGTGTCCCTCATTTCTGGCGTTTCGGACGCTCTGCGCGGATGATCTTGTAGCCGGCCTCGTCCTCGAGCATTTCGCTCTCCTTGAAGCAGGCTGCCAATTCCGCCTCGTAGGGCAAGTGCCGATTGGCGACCAGCCAGAGCGTGCCGCCGGGCTTCAGCGCCTGAGCGGCGGCGCGGATGAAACTCCGTCCGAGGGCGGAGTTGTCCGCCCGTCCGATGTGGAAGGGCGGGTTCATCACGACGAAATCATAGTCCGCCTTCGGCAGGTCCGTCAGCGCATCGGCCCAATGCGCGGCAAATCGACCTTCGAACGGCGCCATTGTTTCGTAAATGCAGGCAATGGCGCGGTATTCGGCCTCGTAGAGATCCATCCGCTCGACCTTCGGGCAGTTGGCCAGGATCTCGCGGCTGAGGAAGCCGTAGCCGCCGCCGAGGTCGGCGCCGATGCCTTTCGTCTGTTCGGGCACAGAGTCGGCCAGCAGCTCGCTGCCGGGGTCCACGCGGTCCCAGCTGAACAAGCCCGGACGGCTGAACAGGCCCGGCTCAATTTCGCGGATCGAGTCTTCCTCGATCCACTCCTCCGCCAACGGATGGTTCACGACAGCATCGACCTTGTAGGTCCAGAAGGCGCGGCACTTGTGCTTCGACAGGCTGTCTGCCTCGCCAGCTATTTCCGCCAGCTGCTTCTCGCCCGTCTTGCCACCCAGCGTGTTCGGCAGGCTCGCCAGTACATACCCGCCTTCCGGCGCCGCCATAAGCGCGCGGGCATATAGCGCCCGCGCCTGATCGCGCTGGCGCGGCGGTACGACAATTGTCAGCATCGCCTTCGGCAGATCCACCGAATCCACCGGCAGCACATTGAACCCCGCCACCTTCAGCGCCTCATGGCTGGGCTTGAAACTCGTCCGGCAGACGAGCTGGTGCTTCGGAAGTTGCGTCAGCCACGGCCCCGGCTCGGCATTCAGCACAAGGATCGGCCCGCTTGCGGGCAGGGGAACAAGCCCATCCTCCAAGGCGAGCAACAGCGTATCAAAAACAATCTGGTCCATCATCTGCGCTGCGATAGCGGCACGGAGCCACAAAGAAAAGCCCCGCCGGTGTCAACCGGCGGGGCTTTGTCTTTTGGCTGTTTCTGGAGGCGTGGGCTCAGATGCGTTCGATGATGATCGCCGGGGCCATGCCGCCAGCGGCGCACATGGTGACGAGGCCGTAGCGGCCGCCCGAACGCTCGAGTTCGTCGAGGCAGGTTCCGATCAGGATCGACCCGGTGGCGCCGATCGGGTGACCGAGGGCCATCGCGCCGCCGTTGATGTTCACCTTCTCGCGATCGAGCTTCAGGTCACGGATGAATTTTTCGGCCACGACCGAGAAAGCCTCGTTGATTTCATAAACGTCGATATCGGTGGTTTTGAGGCCGGCCTTCTCGAGGACTTTCTTCGCGGCGGCGACCGGGGCGTTGAGCATGAGCGTCGGGCAGTCGCCCATGTTCGCCGTTGCGACGATGCGGGCCCGCGGCTTCAAGCCGTGCTTCTTGGCGTAGGCTTCCGAGGTGACGAGAATGGCGGCGGCGCCGTCCACCACGCCCGAGGAGTTTCCGGCATGATGAACATGGTTCACCTTTCCTTCGATCTGCGGATACTTGCGCGTAACCATGTTGCCATAGGTGTTGCCCTGGTCATCGATCGGGATGTCCATGTACATGTTGAACACGGTCTTTAGGCCCGCAAGGCTCTCCATAGTCGTGCTCGGGCGCGGGAACTCTTCCTTGTCCAGCGCAAGTGTTCCGTCCACGTTGTAAACCGGCACGACCGACTTGTCGAAACGGCCTTCGGCGATGGCGCGAGCGGCGCGCTGCTGGCTGACGACAGCGAGGCGATCAACGGCCTCGCGGTCGATTCCTTCAAGTGTCGCGATCGCATCAGCGCAGACGCCCTGCTGCGATTGGGGATGCTTGGCGCGAAGGCGCAGATTCCCCACGTCCATCGTCGGCGGGGATTTCGGGTCGGCGGTCGAGGAGGTGTAGCTCATCATTTCGCAGCCGCCGGCGATGACGCAGTCTTCCATGCCGGACATGATCTGCGCCGCAGCAAGCGACACGGTCGTGATGCCCGAGCCGCAGAAACGGTCGAGCGTGACGCCGGACGCCTTGATGTCGAAACCGGCATCGAGGGCGGCCATGCGGCCCATGTCGGCGCCTTGCGCGCCGCGCTGGCTGGAGGTGCCCCAGATGATGTCGTCCACGGTGGCGGTGTCGAGCTTGTTGCGCTCGGCGAGGGCGCTGAGAACTGTCGCGGCAAGGTGCTGTGGGTGCATGTGGGCGAGGGCGCCCTTGCCAACTTTGCCAATGCCGCGCGGGGTGCGGACGGCATCAATGATATAGGCTTCGGCCATGGTGAATCTCCCTGTGTGGACTGCCCTTTGGCTGCGGGCGTCGCTGATTTTTGCTTTACGCGAACGTAAGCGTAAGCGGAAGTCGTGACGCCGGGGCAGGCCGGGCGTCGCCACGCCCTGTCGGGCTGTTCCGAAACATGGCATACTATCCTGCCGGGAGAAACGCCGATGGCGACGCACCTGAAATCCGCTTGGCATATCGCTGCGCTGGCAGCCCTGCTGGAGCTTTTGCCGCCGGCGGCCTTGGCTGCAGAGCGCACCGTCATTCCCTTCGAGATCAACCGCTTCGATCATTTGGTAGTTGAGATGGTCGTCAACGGCACGGAACATACGACGGCCGTCATCGATACGGCGGCGACCTTTGCTATGGTCGACAGCAGTGTTGCCGTGCGCAGCGGCGTCGCGCCGCCGCGAGCGGATACACGGAGGGTGAACATCCTGGGCGTCAACGGCGACCGGGATTTTTCCGTCGTCCGCCTCGACCAGGTGAGGGCCGGAGATTTTCACATGTTGGGAATCGACGCCGCCTATAATGATGAGTCCGGAATTCCCGGTGCGGCGGCCAATGTGCTGCCTGCCTCGGCCTTCGGCGGCGACGTTCTGGAGTTCGATTTCGAGGCCCGCACTATTTCGGTCTATGAAGGCAAGCCCATGGTGTTGCCGTCGCATTATGCCGATTCGGTAGCCTACACGGTCGATGACGGCCTGATCTTCATCGACATCCGGGTCAATGGCAAGAAAGGCCGTGCACTGATCGATACCGGTGCGAGTATCAGCTATGTCAATTCGACCTATGCCCAGCAGGCCGGGATGCGGCGCAATGACGATCTCACACGCTTCCTGCTCGGCGCCACCGGCGATACTGAAACGGCCTGGATTGCAACGGTGCGGAAAGTGCGGGTCGCCGATTTTTTTGTCCATCGACCCAACCTGCTGGTTTCCGATCCGGTCCTGATCGAGCGCCTCGGCCTGTCGGGTGAGCCGGTTATGGTACTCGGCCTTGATTTCCTGTCTCGGTTCCGCCTTCAGTTCGACCGGCGGAGCCGGCGGCTGATCCTCAGCGTGCCGGGCAGCCAGGTCGGCGGCGTCGAGATGGAATTGCAGGCGAGGGCCACTCGCCTGCACAACTAGCGGCTCAGCCAAACGCCCCATAGGCATGCGTTAGCGCCAGGCTGATGCCATGAAGGCTGCGGTCGATCTCGTCGAGAGGGCCGATGATGTCGCGGTGAATGCGGTCATAGCCATAGCCAGAGGTCTGGCCGGAACCCGGCTCTGTGAGTCCCGCTAGCGGCTGGTCGCCCTCGCCGGAGCGCGGGAAGATGCGCGCCAGCAAGTCTACCGCTTCGGCGAGACGCAATTCGGCAACCATGCGGATGATGTCGCGCTGGCTCGCATCGTGGCGTTCGGAGATGCGCGGAATGCTGCCCGCCAGCGCCATCGCTTTCATGATCAGCGCCTGCCGGATCGCATGCAACACGTGCATCTCGAGCCGGCCCTCATGGCGCGACTTGGCGGAGGCGGCGCCCTCGACGCGTGCGAGAAGCCGGTCGAAACGGCCGAGGTCGATCGACAGCAGGTTCGCGATCCGGTGAATGGAGGTCGCCGTCTCATCCGTACGCAGAACATAATAGGCGGCGCGGTAGGCCGCTGCTTTGTGGGCAGGCGCGAGGCGCGCATGGGCGATCCAGACGCTCGGGTCGAACAGGTTGGCATAGGCGCGCAGGGCCGGCAGGCTGGTGCGTGTGCGCGCCTCGCTCGCTAGCAGGATCAGGCTGTGCATGCGCGGGCTCTCGTTGATCAGGCCGGCGAGGCGCTCGCTCTCGCGCTGCAAGGATGAGCCGATGCCAGCCGCCGTGTTCACCGGGATGCCCAGTTGGTGCAGCGTCGCATTGTGGGAGATAGCGCGCAGCGCCGCCGGGCCTATCGGTCCGCCGCTCCGCTTCTTCTGGCGCGAGCCCGCACGCACCACAAGGCCGCTGGCGAAGGAGCCGAGCAGGCGGCCGTAGTTGGCATTCGCAAACAGCCGCTCGTGCCAGGCGCGGAGCGAACGGTAGAAGTCCCAGACGAGATCGGTGCGGGTGTAGAACGTGTCGGCCAGCGCCTCCGGCGCCGGCGCGAGACGGCTGGCACACCACGCGGCATAGGATGTCTCTGCGAGTTCCGCGTTCGCGAAATGCAGGAAGCCGTCGCCGCCCTGGAAGCTGACTTCGTGGATCAACGCCACCCCGCGCGCCTTCGCTCCCGCGCGCGTCCAGGGCGTCAGCAGGTGATCGAAGCGCTGCTCGAATGTGCCCGGCCAGGCACCCCGGCCCATTGATTCACCATGTGTGTTGAAGATCAGCAGGCTGACATTCGCCTTCTTCACCGCAAGTGCCCGCACGATCAGGTTGTGAATCCGCTCGATTGCCATCGAGGCGGCGACCTGGCCGATGAATCGGCCGGAATCGGAGAAGCCGAGCTGGATCGACAGATAGCCGCGCTGCTGTACATAGGCGAGGAATTCGGGCTCCTCCAGCAGCCTTTCGATGAACCGTCCACCGGTCTCGAGCGCCTCTGGCGTCTCGAACAGCGGCGAGATGTCGAGCTGCCCATCCACCCCGTATTGCCGGGCAAGATAAAGCGCGCCCATGACCGTTGCGGGGTTTTCGCTCTCGGCAATCAGGAAACGGATCACTGAGCCGGAATCGATGTGTTTCAGGATCTGCGCGCACATCATGAACTGGCGACGCGCGGTCGATTGTTCGCGGAACAGATCGGCGAAGTTCAATGCTACGGATTTCGACTTGCGCGCCTTCTGGGCGAGCTGCGACAACGCCACGCGTCCGAGTTCGCGGTCTTCTGTCTCGAGGCCGAGGTCGCGGGCGATCACCGTGCGCACCTGCGCCGCGTTGACGCGCAGGTGGATGCGCCCGGTGCCCAGCTGCAACGCCTCCATCTGCGCCCGCAGCGCGATCAGGCGCCCCGCAATCACCTCAGGCACGCCGCCGAGGGCCGCATCGATCACCGCCGTCAGCTCACAGACGTTCGTGATCCTGTCCGTGCTGTCCGCTGTCAGCGCGTTGGCGGCGGTGACCAGCAGGTCGGCGTCCGTCAGGTCGCCGGCAAAGCGCTTCGCATTGCCCTCGGTCTCCTTCGCAGCGCGCTTCAGACGCTTCGGCAGAGCGGCGAGCGCGGCAGGCGCTTTCACACCTGCAAGGATATCTTCCAGCGCCGCGCCGTAGCGCGCCAGTTGCGCCGCCTTCTCGCCTAGCCTGAGGTGGACGGACCTGTACCAGGGAATGTCCGTACGCCCATCAAGGTCATAACCGACCCAGCTGGCAATTGTCGGCAAGGCGGGACGCAGCGTCTGCCAGACGCCGGGAAAAGCTTCGCGGGCGATCTCGACGACCTGCGCGCCATACACGGCCTGCGCTCCGGCGGCATGGCGCAGCGCGTCCTGCGCCTCGCGGTGCTCCGCCTCCAGGGTGATCGACTGGTTCCATGTCCGTCCGTCGGACTGAACCAGCTTCTTCAGCGCGGCCTGGTGGCCCGCTGTCGGCCGGGTGACATAGGATGCCATTGCGGCGCGCAGATCGTGCGAGAGGGCGAAGGTTGGGTGCGCGGTGAAAACGATGCCGCCGGTATGCGTCTCGACAGCGGCGCGGTAAGCCTCGAAGCCGTCAGCCGCAAGCGCCTTCAGGCTGGCGGTGACGGGGGCCCAGGCGGCGGCGGGGTCGGCCCCGGCATGCTGGCGGCGGAACTGGCCAGCGCGCTCGGCAAGCAGCGTCAGGTGTACCTCTTCGGCCAGGGCAGAGAGCTGCGCCACGTCGAGCTCCTCGGATTCCAATTTCCGGAACAGCGTCTGGGCCAGCGAGAAGACGGAATTGGTCAGCGGATCGGCATCGATGCGGGCGGCTTCACGGCGCAGGAAGTCCTGCGCCCAGTCGAGGCTCAGACGGGAAGGCTTGGCGGCGCGCGCGGTCATGGCGCCCAGAAACGCAACAATTGCAACGTTGTCAAAGCTGATCTGCGGCGACGGCGTGCATGGCTGATGTGCACTTGGCAGCTTGTGTCATGGCGGAAACCTAGCTCGGGCGTTTCTCGTCGCCTTCGTGGCCGCTCCAGAAGCGTTTGATGCGGCCAAGGAACCCTTCGCTTTCCGGGTGACAGTCGGAACCGGTGCAGTCGCAGAACTGGCGCAGCAGTTCCTTCTGCCGGGCGGTCAGGTTCTGCGGGGTCTCGACGAACATCTCGACATACAGGTCGCCCTGCGGATTGCCCTGACGCACGGACGGCATGCCTTTGCCGCGCAGGCGCAGCTTGCGGCCGGTC
>JBGTKN010000476.1:0-2965 GCA_041744615.1 Hyphomonas sp.
TGAAGCCCTGGCTGTTCAGCGTGTCGGTCAAACCGGGTCCTTCGTCGGGCGGGCGCCTGTTCTGAACCGAGTCTCACATCGCGGACGAACGGAACACCGGAAAGCGGCGCAGGCCCCTCCCGCCCGGGGACGGTCTGTGGACAGGCGCCGGCGTCCTGACCCGGGCGAAACTCGAAAAAGGAGTCGCAGGAGTCGCAGGAGTCGCACCCTCGGCGGGCCAAGGGTTTGATTTCGCTGGATCCGCAAAACCGCCCCGGCGCGCCGCCTCAGGCCACCGAGGTCAGCAGCGCCGCCTGCCACATCACCCAGACAAAGCCGCCGCACGACATCAACGACAAGCCATCCCGAACCCAACGCGCCATCACGGCCTCTCCCTTGCGTGTTCCGGTAATGTTCTATGTTGCCGGTTTGTTCTTGTCAAGGTGGGGCGTCATTATACTTGACATACCCACTTCATCGGTTAGGGTAGGCGCATCAAGGAGATAAGCCGTGTCCGCCCTTTCAGCCCCTCACTTCCATAACGAAGAAGCCGCCTACGCCTACGTTGAGGCTCGCATCTGGCCGGAAGGCCCGGTGTGTCCCAAGTGCGGCGGCGTTGAGCGCATCGGCCTCATGGGGGGCAAGAGCACCCGCATTGGCCTCTACAAGTGCTACCAGTGCCGCTCGCCCTTCACCGTGAAGGTCGGGACCATCTTCGAGTCGTCGCACGTTCCGATGCGCCTCTGGCTGCAAGCGATCTATCTGATCGCGTCCAGCAAGAAGGGCTTCTCATCGAACCAGCTGCACCGGACCCTTGGCGTCACCCTCAAGACCGCGTGGTTCATGTCGCACCGCATCCGGGAAGCGATGCGCTCTGGCGACCTGTCGCCGTTCGGCGCGAATGGCGGGATTGTCGAGGCGGATGAAACCTACATCGGCCGGGAGCCGAACACCCCGGTCAAGCCGGGCGGCTCGCACAAGATGAAGGTCGTGAGCCTAGTCGACCGCAACACTGGCCGCTCGCGCTCCTTCGTCGTGGACAGCGTGAACGTCAAAACCATCGGCGCCATCGTGGCCGCGAACATGGTGCGCGAGGCCCGCCTCGTGACCGATGAAGGCTCGTGGTATCGCCGCGCTCTGGAGCACGTTGCCGACCACGGCACCGTCACCCACGGCAAGGGCGAATACGTCTCGCGCTTCGACCCGGCCATCCACACCAACACCGTCGAGGGCTTCTTCTCGATCTTCAAGCGCGGGATGAAGGGCGTCTATCAGCACTGCGGCAAGCGCCACCTGCACCGCTATATGGCTGAGTTCGATTTCCGCTACACTGAGCGCCAAGCGAACGGCATTGATGACGCCGCTCGCGCCGATCTGCTGTTGGCCGGTATCGTCGGCAAGCGGCTCACCTATGAAACGGCTGGTGCGCAAGGATGACCGACAAGAAGAAGCCGACGGAGACGGACCCCGCCCAGTCCGAGCGTTTCCGAAAGGCCGTGCAAAGTCTGAAGGACGCTGGCGAACTCAGCCCCACCGCAGACGCCGATTTTGAGAGCGCGATCAGGAAGGTTTCGGACGCTAAGCCTTCTTCTGAACAAGCCTGAACTCGCCGTCTCGGAACTCGATGCGGTTGCCGTAGACGTGCGGCATGAACTTCGGATTCCACAACGGCGACACAGTGACATCCTCCGTGTCCCGGAAGGTCAGTAGCTGCGGCGCAATGGGGTCGGTCAGGTCTTCTGCCCTGCTCGCCCCTTGCATCTTCCGCTTGATCGCAAACGCGCAGTAGTCGGCCAACTGCAAGATCGTGGAGGCGGTCTTCGGCTGCCAGACCCGCGCGGCGCGAAATCACCACTTCATGGATGCGATGCGGTACCTCGGGTACGTCCAGATGGCTCGCGAGGGCACGCGCCGGATCAAGGAGAGCATGGAGAACTACAGCCTCCCGGAGCCTCAGTTCCGGCAAGAGGCGCTGCATGGCGTTGTCGTCCGCGTGACCCTCTTCAACGACCACATCACACGCAAGCGGGCCTCAGACCGGGACGTGGCGCTCTTCTTTGGCGTGGAGGTCTGGAAGACCTTGCAGGAGCACGAGATTGCCCTCGTCGCCCATGCCTATCGCAACCGCAGCATTCACGTTTCCGATGCGTCGCGCATCACTGGACGAACGTGGCAGACCTCAAAGAAGGACCTTGAGCGGCTGGTGCGGAAGGGTGTGCTAGAGTTCGTGTCAGGCAGCTATACGCGTGATGCCAAGTCGCACTACGTTCTCAGGGAGAGGACCGATGCCGGAGACGCCTAAGCCCCAAGCTGACAAGTTCCGCGACATGGCTCGCGAGCTAGAGTGCGATGAGGACGAAGCCGCCTTTGAGGACAAGGTGCGGAAGGTGGCGACGACGCCGAAGCCGGATGAAGGGCGAGACCCGAACTAAGGGCCAGTCTCGACCAGTTCACAGTGATCGAGGCGAACGCCGCTCGAAAATCCAGCTATTCGACCGATGAGCGTAATGTCTTCTCCGGTACGGAGGAGTGAGAGCCGGTCGGCCCACTCACCGTTGAACCGGCAACCGAGGACGGAGCCTTCGCTTTGGACAAATACAATCAGTTGATCTTTTGAACTCGCCCTGATGTCGTACAGTGGACCAGTCAACGTCCTCCACTTACCCACCAGACCCTCAAGTTCTTTCGCTGACTGGATGCTCGTCATCTGGGCCGTTTTCGCCAGCGCCGCCTCATATTCCTCAGCGCTAACGAAGCTCCGCGCTCCAGGCTCTTCCGGCGCGGGCTGGGCGCGGAAGGGCCTCCGTGCAGCAGGCTTGGCACATGATGCGTTTGCCGAATGCGATACGGGGCTGCGAGACCAATCTGATGGGCGTGGTTTTTGGCGCGACGCCGAATATGCGGTCGACGCCCCACAAATATACAGCCCAACCCGCCGCGGGCGGCCCGCTGCTTCCGCGCTCGAAGAGCCGGCTCGCGGCGGCGG
>JBGTKN010000477.1:0-1932 GCA_041744615.1 Hyphomonas sp.
ATAGCGGTTACCTTGGTGCGGTGGGCCGGAAACGACAAGCCGCCCGGAAGCATTCTTCCGGGCGGCTTAGCAATCCGGGGCTGTTGCCCGCAAGCGCGTCGGTCAGGCGGCGCGGGCCGGGCGGCCAGCGGCCTTTGCGGCGCCGGCAGCGGGCATCAGCTCCATGAAGAAGTCCTCGAAGGATTCGGGACGCTGGATGAAACGGTTGAACGGCAGGTTCGCCTTGAACACGGCGTGGGGATGGATGTTGGCGCCGCAGCGCACGGCTGACTCCACGGCCTGGTCACGGTTTTCCATCGAGGAGACGACGGCGATCCGGTACTTGCCCATGTTGGCGACGCGGGCGATCGTCATGTCGGCGTCCATGCTGTCAGGCAGGCCTAGATCGAGCACGACGAGGTCGAAACGCTCCAGGCGCAGGCGCATTTCGGCCGCCATCAGCGTCGGCGCCATCACGAGGTCGACCTGAACGCGTGCGCGCGCAGCCTTGTCCGCCGCGATAGCCAGCATGTCGCGCACCGGCTCATGATCCTCAACCCACAGAACTTTCATCTACAACTACCTCGATCAGGACACTGGCTGGGGGGCAGAAGCGTTAAGCCGGGCCCCGTGATGGGTTCACCATGCCACGCGCGTCTTGCGCCTTGGTAAAGCGAAACTTTCTGAAGTCTTTAAAATGACCCCAATCGCATCTTTTTTGGGGTCAATCGGCCATGCGCCTCTCCCTTTGCAGCCCGGCGACCCGGCTCTATGCTGGCGGATGCGCAGGAGGGGCCGGGTGGGCCTCGCGAGAGGCCTATGACCGACGACGCCGTAACCCCCGCTGCCCCGCCCCGGTCCCTGGCGGCGTTCCTGCCCACCCAGGAGCGGACCGACGCGCATATCGTGGACGTGCTGATCGAGGAGCGTTGCCCCAAATTGCGTGCCAGTCCGGTCTGGCCGGCCGCGCGGCCACTCCTCTACACGCTGCTCGGCTACGGCAAGGCCCGCCGCATGGCGGACGAGCTCGGCCAGCTAACTGGCCGGGAATCCTTCGACCGGCTGTCACAGCAGCTCGCTTTCGACATGACCGTGTTCGGAATCGATCGCCTGCCAAAGACCGGCCGCTGCATCGTGGCGGCGAATCACCCGACCGGCCTCGCTGACGGTGTCGCCGTCTGGGACCTGCTCAAGCAGAAGCGCGAGGATATCGTCTTCTTTGCCAATGCCGATGCGATCCGCGTCAATCCGCGTTTCGAGGATGTGATCATCCCGGTCGAGTGGGTCGTCGCCAAACGCTCCCCGGCCAAGGCGCGCGAAACCCTGAAACGGGCGGCCGAGGCCTTCGCGCAGGAAAAGTGTGTCGTGATCTTCCCGTCGGGCCGCCTCGCGCGGAAGGTGGACGGGCGGATGGAAGAGAAGGACTGGTTCCCCACCGTGGTCGGCCTCGCCCGCAAGCAGGGCGCGCCGGTCGTGCCGCTCAATCTCGATGCCCGCAATTCGGCGCTCTACTATCTTTTCTGCGACCTCTCGAACGAGCTGCGCGACATCACGCTGTTCCACGAACTGCTGAACAAGCGCGGGGCAAAGATCCGCATGACCTTCGGAGAGATGATCCATCCCGACCGGCTGCAGGGCGAACCGGCGGCGGTCACCGAACAGCTGAAGCAGCATGTCGCCTACGCCCTGCTGACAGACCCGGACGCGCCGTTCCGCCCCTGACAGGCGAGGGGTGCTTGCGAGGCCGCCGATTGCGCCCTAGACGCGCGCGCCATGATCGAAATTGTCCCCGAAACGCCTGCGCTGCATGCCGATGCGATCGAAGACCTGTTCGACCGCACCTTCGGCCCCGGCCACTTTGCCAAGACAGCGGAGCGGCTGCGCGAATATTCCGCCTCGATTCCGGGCATCAATCGTGTGGCGGTGGAAGACGGCAAGGTGATCGGCGTGTGC
>JBGTKN010000478.1:0-3207 GCA_041744615.1 Hyphomonas sp.
GCGGGCAGCCCGAAGCCTTCGATACGCGACGGGAACAGAAAGGCCTGCGCGCCCGAAAGTGCTTGAGCGAAGTCGTCGTCAGTTATGCGACCAAGCCGTTGCAGGTTTTCCGGCCACCGTCCCGTAGCGGCGATGGCTGTCGAAGCCACGTCCCCCGCTATCCACAGATCAACGCCGATGGCGTCAAGTTCGGGTGCAAGGCGGAGCAACAGATCGAGGTTCTTGTACTTCAGCGTACGACCGATACAGAGAACGTAGGGACGCCGTGCCGGCGCAAGGCTGCCGAGCGCGGCGTTCCAGCGCCTTGCGTGGTCGCACCCGTTGTATGTAATCGTTATCTTGTCCGCCTGCGCGACCCCGAAGTCGATCAGGTGCTGACACGACAGCTTCGAAACCGTGGTTACTCCAGCCACCCGACGCCCGAGGGCCGGCAGAAGCACCCTGTGGGCGAGCCGGAACATGCGGCCGAAGCTTTCTGGCATCAGCCGCGTGTGCAGGTCGTGAATGCACACGATCTGCCGCCGCACTGACAGCGGCGCGAGATTGCACAGGCTGATCAGACCGCCGGGAACATGCCGGGGCAGCTGCAGCTGGACCCAGACCTGTGGCAAACGGGGTTTGGAGAACTCCGGAACGGTCCGAACCGGAATCGCCCGGAGTGCGAGAGAACGATTCACCTCCCGCGGCGCCACTATGTCGAGATCGAGGTCCTTGGTGAGTGCGTGCCCCTCGACCACAAGGTCGTCGAGCGCCGACGCTACCTCACTCGCATACCGCGCGACTCCGTTTGCCGCTAGGGCGGAGAAGTCGCCGTTGATCGTCCAGCGCCGCAGGGCAGATGCGCGCACGCTAACCTCCGGTAGTGCCGAACTCGGCCTGATCGTGCGGCGGAATGGCTCCATAGCGATCATGCAAACGATCCGGCATGAAATGCCTAGAGGCACCCTATCCTTTCGAGGGTGAGGATCGTGTGTTCGCAGGATGGGCGCGGTTCCAAAATAGCTGAACTGGGAAGCAGTCGGCGGCCATCCTCGCGCACAGAATCCAACAGACGAAATGAGCTGGTACGTGACAGAATGTGAGATGCATCGATGGGAGGTTGATAGAGACGCCGACGCCGCGTGGCGCGCTAGGGTCGAGGCGGCTTGACAGCCTCGCGGGTCTATCAGGCGGTCAAACACGAACGGCGATACTGACCAGAGGAGAGGGCCACATCGACACTTTCCGAGACCTCCGGAAACGGAGATTGCGACCCTTGGGCGTGCAGCCCCGGAACCCGTGCTAGACTGGCGCGGGCTTCGGGACGTCGTGATCGTCACGGATCACGCATTTGTCTCGGGCGGAGCCGCGAAGGTGGCGATCGGGTCTGCGTGCGGTCTGTCGGAGTCAGGTCTGAGGGTCACGTTCTTTGCCGGAGTGGGCCCCGTCGATGAGCGCATGCACCGCGCTGGCGTTAGGGTAGTCTGCCTGGACCAGCCGGACGTTGCTGAGGACCCCGACCGTGTTCGGGCGATGGGACGTGGTCTCTGGAATCGCAGGGCGGCACGAGCGCTGACTGACCTGCTCTCAGAGTTCGACCCTGCATCGACGATCGTGCATTGCCATGGTTTCTCTCGATCGCTGTCGCCAGCGATCGGCCTTGCACTAACGCGGGGTCCAGTGAATCACGTTTTTACGATGCACGACTATTTCATCGCTTGTCCGAACGGCGGCTTCTACGACTTCCGCAGCGGACGCATCTGCGACCGCCGTCCCCTCGGGCCAGGGTGTCTTTCGACGAACTGCGACGCTCGGCATGTCAGCCACAAGGCTTGGCGCGTGCTTCGCCAGAGCCTTTTGCACAGTGCCGGCAACATGCCGAGGGGCCTGCGCGACGCCATTTACGTTTCCGAAACACAACGGCGCATGATCGCGCCTTACCTGGGCCGCTCGACGCGGCTCCACCATGTGCGGAACCCGGTTGAGGTCCTGCCGGGTCCGCGCGTCCCTGCCGAGGAGAATGATACGTTCCTGTTCGTCGGGCGGATCGCCAAGGAGAAGGGGGCGGTCGAGTTCGCCGGTACGGCAGCCGAACTGGGGATCCGCGCCGTGTTTGTCGGTGACGGGCCCGAAGCGGACGAGGTCAGGACGATCAACCCCAACGCGTTGGTGACGGGCTGGCTCCCCTCTGGCGAGGTCTCCGGATGGCTCAGGCGCGCCCGCTGCCTGGTGTCCCCCAGCCGCTGGACCGAGACATTCGGGCTGGTCGTCTACGAAGCGTTGGCCTCAGGCGTTCCGGCTATCTGCGGAGCGTGGTCCGCCGCAGCCGAAGCAATCGACGATGGCGTCACGGGGCTGGTCTACCGTACGTCAGCGGACCTGGGGTCGGCGCTCGAAAAGCTTACCGCGGCCACTGCTGGAAGGATGTCACGTGCAGCCTTCGACAATGCCGCGCGCTATCGATGCTCGCCCCGCGAACACGCCAGCCAACTCATTGAGCTCTACGGCCGGATCATGACGACCCCGGTCTCCGCAGCGGTGGTGGCATAGAGTCTTTACGGCGGGCCCATTGGTGGTGAAGTGGTCGCCTCACGCTTGGAGTGCGCCCCTCGGACTGGACAGATGGGGGAACTCCGAGACATCGCGGGAGACGGACCGTCCTGCGCATCGGCGGGTTCGGGCTTTAGTGCATGAGCTCGGCCAGGGGCGGCCAAGGCGAGGCCTTTGTCCGAGATGCAGGACAGCTCAGCGGGCCAGCCGACAGCCAGTGTCGGGTCGATATATCGCACGCCGGCCTGCGCTTTTCGGCGAAGGCTTTCGGGCCAAAACGACCGACTGGTGGTGGGTCCGGCAAGGCGACTAGCGGTGGCCGGCCCTTCCTCTCCGCCACGGCAGAGATGCCAGGCACGCGCGGATCTGGCGCAAGCATATTCAGAGACTTCGGGGACGTGGGGAAACTAAAGCTCGCGCTCCGACGGCTGATCCGGCCGGCGATCTTGCTCCTGCTCGCTGCCGGCTCTGCGACTCGGTGCTTCGCCATGATTGTTGATCTCGGCATGTAGTCGCCCTCCGGGAAGGTCTGCGGACCGGCGAAATCGCCTCGCCTGCAAGGACTGCCTGCTCGGGCTGCTGAAGATCGCGGGGTATATTCTCCGGACACGTCTATCCGGTCGAAGAGAAATTGCCGATCCTCGCGGCGAAGCCGTGTCAACCGCCCGGTTACGCGCC
>JBGTKN010000479.1:0-5385 GCA_041744615.1 Hyphomonas sp.
CGCGATGCCGATGGCGCCGCCGGACATGCCTTCGCCGATCACCAGCGTCACGAACGGAACACCTAGCGACAGGCCCCGCTGCGTGCCGCGCGCAATCGCTTCGGCCTGGCCGCGCTCTTCGCCGCCCTTGCCGGGATAGGCGCCGGCAGTGTCCGGGAAGCTGAGCACCGGCATGTTGAACTTCTCGGCGAGGTCCATCAGGCGCACAGCCTTCCGGTAGCCTTCGGGGTGCGCCATGCCGAAATTGTGCTTCAGGCGCTTCTCGGTAGTGCGGCCTTTTTCGTGCCCCATGATGACGACCGAACGGCCACGAAAGCGCGCCAGTCCGCCGATGATCGCTTCGTCATTACCGAAATGCCGGTCGCCGGCGAGTTCCTCGAACTCCTCGAATATGTTGGCGATGAAATCCGAGAAGTGGGGGCGGTCCGGATGTCGCGCCACCTGCGTAATCCGCCAGGCATCGAGATCTGCATAGATCTGCTTCAGCTGCTTGGCCGACTTGGTCTTCAGCTTGGTCAGCTCGTCGGTGATCGACGGACCGTCCTTGCGTGCAGCAAGGGCTTCCAGTTCGGCGATCTTGGAATCGAGTTCGGCGATCGGTTTTTCGAATTCGAGATAGGTTGCCATGAGCGTTCCCTAGCAATCCGCCAGCGCTTCGCCTAGTCTGTCATGACGGCAGGGTGCGTCCCAGCATCACGACCGCAGGCAGCGTCAGCACGCCTAGAAGCACGGGAAACACAAAGAAAATCAAGGGTAATGTCAGCTTGGCGGGCAGCGCCATGGCCTTTTCCTCGGCATAAAGGATGCGGCGTTGGCGCATGTCGGCTGAAAAGACCCGCAGGGTCTGGCCGAGACTGGTGCCCATTTCCTCGGCCTGGCGCAGCATGGTGGCAAGCGATCCGGCCTCCTCTAGCGCCAGCCGGTCCGCAAAGGCCCGCCACGCCGTCTTGCGTGCCCGGCCGGCGCGCAATTCCAGCGAGAGCGTGCGCATATGACCGGCGATCACGGGATGGCGCAGTTCGAGCTCCTCACCCACGCGCTGGACCGACGCGTCCAAGCTCAGGCCGGCTTCGACGCACGCGACCATCAGGTCCATCATGTCCGGGAAACCGAGCGAGGCGGCCTGCTTGCGCTTGGCAATCCGGATGTCGAGATACTTGCCTGGAGCTGCGAGACCGAGCAGCACAAGAAGGATCGAAGCGCCGACCGGCGCATACTGGGGCAGGTCTGCAAAGTACGGCAGCGCAAACAACAGGGCGACCTGCGGGATCACCACGCACACGAACCGCGCGGCGAAATAGCGCGAGACTGCATTCTTCTCGGTAAAGCCGGCGAGATTGAGCTTGCCCCGTACCGCGTTGACTTCTTCGCCTTCCGCCGGCGCCGCATTGTCGGCGAGGCCCATCACCGCCTTGCCGATGGCGCTTCCCCCGCGGCGGGGCTGATCGATGGCTTTAGGATTGTTCCGCGTCAGGCGCCGGCTGACATCTTCATCCGCTTTGCGATTGCGCAGGAAAGAGACCACGCCCGGAATCGCGGCTAGCATCGCCAAGACGAACAGCGCGGCGGGAACCATAGGACCAGAGAAGACAGCCAGGCTCATGCGTGCGTCCTCACATCTTGAAGTTGATCATCTTGTTCATGACGATGTTGCCGATGATCATCCACACCAGCAGGCCGGAGAATCCGTACTGGATCAGCGGGTCGTCAATCACGTTGCCGTAGAACTCCGGGCGCAGCATGTGGATAGCCGCCATTACCAGGAAGGGCGCCGATGTGAGAATCATCGCCGAGGTGCGCCCCTCCGACGAGGCAGCCCGCACCTTCAGTCGCATCGTCTGCCGTCCACGGATCGTATCGGTATTCGACTTCAGCAGCTCGGTGAGATTGCCGCCTGTCTTCTCCTGCAGGCGAACGGTCGCCGCAAACAGCTCGACATCCGGATCGCCTGCCCGCTCCGCCATTCGTTGCACGGCATTGGTCAGCGACATGCCATAGGAGACCTCATCTGCCGTCATCCCGAATTCGGTGCCGATCGGATCCGGCATCTCCCGCGCCACCAGCGCCACCGCGGTGGCAACCGGGTGGCCTGCTTCGAGACTGCGGCAGACGATCTGCAAGGCGTCCGGCAACTGGCTGGCCAGCTTCTTTGCGCGCTGGCCGGCAAGATGTTTGATGACAATCAGCGGCGCGAGCGCGAACACGGCGAAATAGACTGGTATAGCAACCCACAGCCCGCCCGCATAATACCAGGCAGCGCCCGCCGGAATCAACGCGCCGGTCGCGGACATCGCCGCCCACTTGGCCGGCTCGAACTTGAGCCCCGAGCGCACGATCAGCTGGTTCAGCCAACGCAGCGACATAGCGAGATTGCCCTCGCGATCAAGCCCACGGCTCTTGCGCAGCTCGATCATCGCCTCGTTATGGGTTGCGTAGCGTTCCTTGAACTGCAGGCGGCGGTTGACGATCCGCTGGGTCTGCGCGTTCGAGACCACTCCGAGCACGGACTGGATGGCCATAAACACGGCGCCCATCGCCATGATCGCCGGAATGACCAGCGAGGCGTCGAAGCTTGTCAGGTCGGGCAGGCCGAACACGCGCGCGCTCCCGGATCAGAACCGCGTGGAGGGATCAAACATGCCGGCCGGCATGTGAACGCCCCGGCGTTCCATCTCGTCGAGGAATTTCGGACGCAGGCCGGTCGCCGCAAAGTGGCCGACCACCTTGCCGGTTTCCGAAGTGCCCGTGCGTTCGAACCTGAAGATTTCCTGCAGCTGAACAACCGAGCCTTCCATACCGGTGATCTCGGCAATCGAGACGACCTTGCGCGAGCCATCCGACAGGCGCGTCGCCTGGACAATGAAGTTCACGGCCGAGGCGATCTGTCCACGGATGGCCTCTTCGGAAATCTTCATCCCGCCCATCATGACCATCTGCTCGAGTCGCGTGAGCGCGTCGCGCGGGTTGTTGGCGTGGATGGTCGCCATCGAACCTTCGTGTCCGGTGTTCATGGCCTGAAGCATGTCGAAGGCTTCTTCGGAACGCACCTCCCCGAGGATCACCCGGTCTGGACGCATCCGCAGGGCGTTCTTGACGAGCTCGCGCTGGCGGATCTCGCCTTTGCCCTCGATGTTCGGCGGGCGCGTTTCCATCCGCGCGACGTGGGGCTGCTGCAGCTGGAGCTCGGCAGCATCCTCGATGGTGATCAGGCGCTCGTCGGGATTGATGGCCGCCGACAGGGCGTTGAGCAACGTCGTCTTGCCCGAACCGGTGCCGCCTGAGATCACGGTCGATGCCCGGCACTTCACGGCGCCGAGGATGAAGTCTGCGACAGGGCGCGGGATCGCACCAAAATCGACCAGCTTGTCCATCGTCAGCGGCGACTTGGAGAATTTCCGGATCGAGACGAGCGGACCGTCGATGGCGATCGGCAACACGGCAGCGTTGACCCGGCTGCCGTCCAGCAGGCGCGCATCAACCAAAGGCTGGCTCTCGTCCACGCGGCGGCCCACCGCCGCCACGATCCGCTGCACAATGCGCAACAGGTGGTCATTGTCGGCGAAGCGTACGGGTGCGAGTTGCAGCTTGCCGTTGCGCTCGACATAGACCTGGTTGCAGCCGTTGATCAGGATATCGGCTATCGAATCGTCTTTCAGCAGCGGCTCGATAGGCCCGAGCCCCATCATTTCGTCCATCACGGCGTCGGCGAATGAAGCCTCCTCTGTCGAGGACAGCGCCATCTCCTCCTTGCGGATTATCTCGCCGATGATGCCCCGCACGCGGCGGCGCATGGTCTCGTCATCCATCTTGTCGAGCGCCGACAGGTCCAGCTCGTCGATCAGTTTTGCATGTACACGGAGCTTGGCATCGAGAAGGTCAAACCCGGCCGATTCCGGCTTCACGTGGATCGTGGACGAAGCCCCCGCCACGGGCGGCGCGGCGATGACCGGCTCATCCTTCTTGACGGCCGGCGAAAATCCGAAACGGCTCATGCGCGTGCCTTTTTGGTTGACTTGGACGTCTGGGAGTTCTCGATCATGCCGTCTGGCGCGAACTTGCGGACAAGTCCGTCCACATCCAGCACGAGGGGGCTCTTGGGTTTGACGTTTGCGATGGGTTTGCCGAGATTGACTGCGGTGCGGGCCGCATCCCAGTCTGAGGTGACCGTCACATCAATCTTGCGTTCGATGGCCTTCTCGGCCCGATCGACGGGAAATCCGGCACGGAACTGTTTCTTCTGGAACATCCGGTTGAGCACCAGCCGGGCTTTGCTCCCGTCGCCGCGCAGCACATCGACGTCCCGGCACATGTCGGCGGCCGCATGCAGGCTCGGCACTGTCAGCTCACTGACGATCACCGCCTGATCGACGGCCGCCATGACTGACTTGGTCCACGGCATCATGTGGCGCGGCATGTCAAGGATCACATAGGGAAATGCCGCGCAGGCAACATCTAGAAGCCGAAGCACGGCCGCTTCGCTCGCGAGCGCGTCGGCCTCTGGATTGCGCGGCGCCGCGATGATCGAGACGCCGTCCTCATGCTGCCAGCACCATGCCGCCAGCAGCCGCGCATCCAGGCGCTCTGGCGCGCTGGCAAGTGCAGGCAGATCCAGCTTCGGTATCGCTTCGAGGAATGAGGCGGTCATGCCATCAGCAAGATTGAGATCGACGAGGCAGACCTTGCCAGGACCGACCATCCGCGCCAGCGCGAAGGAGCTTTCGATGGCAAGCGTCGAAACGCCTGCACCGCCTACAGCGCCTCGGAAGGCCCAACACACCGAAGTCGTTGCGCCGCCCTTGGCTTCAATGCGAGCCTCTGTCAGCCGCGCCGCGGTGTCCATCACATCTTCAGGGTCGGCCGATACGCCCAGCACATCCCAGGCATCTAGTTTCATCAGCGCCCGGACCATATGCGCCGGCAGCTGGTCCGAGACCACAATCACCGCCGTGGACGGGCGTTCTACAGCCAGCATCAGCAGAAGCTGGTCCCATCCCGGCAGGCCCTGCTCTATCAGGATCAGGCCGGCGCCGTAGCGCTGCACGATATCCGGTGCGACCAGCGCGGAAAGGTCCTGCACATCCGCGCACACAGCCTTCAGCGCCTCGATACGGGCTGGCGTCGCCAGCGCGGCCATCGAAGGCACTGTCCGTCCGGTCGCAGCGGGGGTTGGCGGGGTCTGAAACTGGGCAGCGGCCTGCATTACTCAGCGCCCCCTGTGCCGGTATTTGCGAGTTCTTTTGTCTGCCCGTCATTCAAGGCGTTCATCGCCGCCACAGCGCGCACGCCGGATGTCGACTCGACTTTTCGCGAATTTGGCACATCGACACTGCGCTCCGACTGCGCTGCGATGTTCGCGCGGTTCGCATCGCCGAGGATGAACCGGTC
>JBGTKN010000480.1:0-8813 GCA_041744615.1 Hyphomonas sp.
CGCCGCGCTCGCCCCGTTCGGGGCGCTCGCACCGCTCTGGGGCTCGATCGTGCTTTGCCTGGCGGTGGCGGTGTTGATCGGGTTCAGCCTGCCGAAAACCGTGCCGCGGCCGCGCGATTTCGTGAAACCCAAGCCGCTGGCCATGACCGATCCGCGCGTGCGACCGCACCTCCTCTTTCTCGTCTCATATTTCATAGGTGTGGGGATGGTTCAGCAGACACTCGCCTGGTTCATCGAGGATCGCTACCAGCTCAACGAAACGCATTCGGGCAGTGCCGGCCAGGCCGCCGTGCTTTATACCGGCATCGCCTTTGCGTGCATGGCCGTCGCCACGATCGCCGTCCAGTTCGGCTATATCGCGCGGGTGAAACCGGATCCGCGCCGCATCCTGCCGGTCGGCCTGGCGCTGGTGGCAGTCGGGTATATCGCAGCCGACGCCTTCCATGCCTTTCCGATCCTTTGCCTCAGCTTTCTGCTGGTGGGCGTCGGCTCGGCACTCGCGATTCCGTCGGCCAATGCGCTCGGCAGTCTTTCGGTGAGCCGCGAGGAACAGGGCGCGGCGGCGGCCTTGCTCTCGGCGGCGCCGCCTGCCGGGTTCATATTCGGTCCGCTGATTGGCGCGGGCCTGTACCAGCTCAATCATGCCCTGCCCCTGATCGCCTCGGCGGTTCTGGTCGGCGCGCTGGCAGCCTACGCCTTCTTCGTCACAGGCAAGCAGCCGATGCCGAACGGCTAGTCCACCTCGGCCCGCGACTTGCCGAAGGCGATGATGGCGCCGGGCAAGGTGAAGGACAGCAGGATCAACCCGCCGAAGATGGCGTTCCAGTGAGCGCCCTCTGTCGGACGCCAGAGATCCAGCTTGCCGTTGGCGGCCATGTCGGTCGTCAGGTTCATGTAGAAGACCCCGGCGAGCACGATGGCGGAGAAGACGGAGTGGGCCTGGAAGGACGCGCGGTTGCGTTCGCCGAGTTCCCGCTCGTCGAGCAGGGCTTCGGGTTCCTGGGTCTGGCGTTGCAGGCTGGAGCCTGCCAGCACGGCGAAGATGGCGAGCGAGGCCACCACCAGCAGCAGGCCGGCGATGCTGGCCATGACACCCTCGCGGGATCCGTCGGCCACGAGCTGGAGGATGCAGCCGAGCGGGTAGAGTGTATAGAGGGAAATCAACAGTGTACGGATGGTTGCCGTGGGCAAATGGCGACCGAAGGGACGGGTTTTGGATCGGATAAACACGGGATCAGGACTCCGGGGTTTTGAGACTGGCTGCGAGAGGGGCGAATGGTTTCAACGAGAAGAGCTGCTCAACCTGCACCTCGAAAAGGCCGGCAAGCTTCAAGGCCAGCTCGACCGACGGCGCATAGTCGCCCCGCTCGAGGTAGCCGATCGTCTGCGGATTGACCCCGACTGCTTCGGCAAGGTCCTTCCGGCTGAGGCCACGCTCGGCCCGGAACACGGAAATCCTGTTGTGAATCACGAGGTATTACCTTTTATTTGCAGCGATATGTTGTGTTTACACAACGATATGTTGGCTGTCAATACGCTTTCTAAGAATGCATCCAGATGCTCTGACCAATCCCGGCGTCACCCTCGGTAGCCGCAGGCCACCTGGGCCCATCTTCTGCTCCCTCCCCACACGCACCCTCACTGCGTGTCGTCATCCCGGCAATTATACAGGAATTGCGCGCAACCCAGGGGCTACGACGCGAAAGGCTTGCCGCCCCTGAGTCCCGGCCTTCGCCTGAGGTGAAACCGGGATGAAGACAAACGGGTTTCGCGGGATTGGACGCGGCGGAAGATGGGCCCAGATGGCGCCTGCCCGTCGAGGGTGACGCGGCGGGTACATCAGAAGACGGCCCGCCCTACATGGCGCTGATGCCACCATCCACTTTGATCTCCGCGCCGGTAACCAGCTTGGATTCATCCGAGGCCAGATAAAGCACGGCGTAGGCGATGTCGTCGGGCTCACCCACCTTGCCGAGCGGGATCTGGCGGCCGAGTTTCTCAAGCGCCTTCTGCTCGCCGAACATTTCCTTGGTCCGGTCGAGGATCGGCGTGTTGATAAATACGGGGTGCACGGAGTTTGAGCGGATCTGCCCGCCGGTCTTGGCGCAGTGCAGCGCGACCGACTTGGAGAGATGCCGCACCGCGGCTTTGGCGGTGTTGTACGAGACGTAGTTTCCGCTCGCGATGATGCCCGCGATCGACGAGATGTTGATGATCGAGCCTAGCCCGTGGGCGCGCATCAGGGGGATCGAATACTTGCAGGCAAGGAATATCGAATCGACATCCACAGCCTGCACTTTCCGGAACATCTCGTAGCTCTCGTCCTCGACCGAGCCGAGCGAGCCTATTCCGGCATTGTTGACCAGCACGTTGAGCCCGCCCATCGCATCATGTGCGGCCTGCGCGACTTCCTTCCAGCGCGCCTCGTCGGTCACGTCCTGCTGAAAGGCAAAAGCCGTCCCTGCCCCGTTCGCTGCATTGATCGAGGCAGCGACCTTTTCGGCGCCCGCGCCGTTGATGTCGGTGAGGGTCACCTTCGCGCCCTCCTTCGCCAGCATCCACCCGATCGCCTCGCCGAGGCCCTGCGCCCCGCCCGTCACCAACGCCATTTTACCTGAAACGCGGCCCATGCTTTATCCTCCCGAAAGTCTGCTTGCAGGCTGGACTAGCAGGCCGCAACCCGGGACGCAAAGCCGGGCCGGCGGTAAGGAGGGGAGAGACGGGACTGACCCACTGGCTTGCCTTCATGACGCGCAATGACGTCTCGCGGATTGTCTACCTGTGGCGGGCCTATCTTGGCGTACTGCTGGGCACAGCGCTGATCGCCCTGCTCGCCGTGTTCCTTTTTCCCGTGCCGGGCGACGCGGCAGAAGCTGGTCCGCCCCCGCCTTTCTTCGGCTTCGTGTTGCTCTGGCCGGCGGTCTCCAGCCTCGCGCTCTGGGGCGTGCTGGAAGTCCTGCGCCGGGCGCTGCCCACCTACTGGCACGCCGCCGGCGGCGCCGCGCTGCTGTTTGCCGCCGTCTTCACGCTCGCCTCCGGCCTCCAGGGCGGGCTGATCTTTGCCTGGCCTTACTTGCTTTACGCCCTGACCTTCCTCGCCTGGCATCTCAGGTCGAACCTCGAGGGCCTGACCATGACTTTCACGCTGCAGGTGGCGGTGAACCTGACCCTCAGCCTGCTGGTGTTCGAGCCGCCCAGCGACGTCGTTATGGTGCCCACGCAGGACAATCGATGAAATTTCACCGATCGGCTTCAGCGGGCGCTCACCATGCGCGTGCTACGCGTGAGGGATGTCCCGCCGCCTCGTTGCCATCCTGCTCACGATCTATGCGATTGCCTTCGCCTTCGGCGCGCTCACGGCCGTGCGCTGGCCGTCGATCGTGATGGTGATGGGCTGGATCGTCGCTGACGATGTCGAGCGCGGCCTTGGCGGCGTCAACTGGCGTGAATTGGGGATTGCGCACGGCGCGGCCTACCTGTTTGCAGCGCTCGGCTATTACGCTTCCGGCGCCACACTGGCGGCCCGCAAGGGCGGCGCAGTCGGCTGGTACCTCTTCGCTCTCGCTTTCTCGATTCCGTCGGTCTTCCTTGTGCACTTCGATGCGGACTGGTGGCAGAACCCCAGCGCCGGCGAAGGCGCGATGGCCGGCCTGATGGCCGGCGCGGTGCTGCTGCTGATCGCCGTCTGGGAGCTGCGTAGACGCCCGCCGGAATTCATGGATGTGGAAGTAACGCCTGAAACCATGGCCAACCCCGCCATTGCTGCGGCTGTTGCAAGGCAGCAGGCGCCGGTACTTGCGCGGCCCGAAAAGCCGGTGAAGGTGAAGAAGAAACAGCCGCCCCTGTTCGTGCCGGACATCGTGGTGCAGCGCCAGCGGGCCATGTTCATTGCGCAGGCCCGGCGTCAGAAAGAGGCCCGCGCCGCCAAACTCGCACGCCTCGCGGAGCGTGAAGACGAGGCGGCGTGAACCGTCTCGCCGGTTGCCCCAACGCCCGCATCGGCCTAGCCTGCTTCCTGCTTACAGGCCCGGGAGGGGACGCGTATGATCCGACGTATTGCAGGCGCCGCACTGGCCATCCTTTCCGCCTGGCTGCTCTGGCAGGGCATTGCGGCGGTTGACCTGATCGTCAGCCGCGGCAGCCCGCTGGACGACGCGCTGCTTCAGCCGCCGACGAGCCTGTGGCGCATCCTTGCCTCGGGTCTGGCATTGATCGGCGGCGGCCTTGCAGCGCTGAATATCCGGGGCGGCGCCTGGCTTGGGATGACCGGGGCCGTCCTGTTCGCGGCGCTCGGCGGAGCGCTGGCGGCGATGGGCACCGATTCAAGCCTGTGGATGGACGAAGTCATCAGTGGCACCGCGATGATTGCGCTTGCCGGCGCGCTCGTCTTCATGCAGCGGAGCTAAGTTCGCAAAACGGTCTCTGCGGATTGAGTTTCGGGGTTGGAATGCCTAGGTATGCGGCGCTATCGAATCGCGCGCGGCACCCGCCCCATCTAAGGAATATATTCCCATGGCAGAGACCTATGACGTCGTCATCATCGGCGGCGGCCCCGGCGGCTACAACTGCGCGATCCGCGCCGGACAACTGGGGCTCAAGGTTGCCTGCATCGAAACGCGCGGCAAGCTCGGCGGCACCTGTCTCAATGTCGGCTGCATCCCGTCCAAGGCACTGCTCAACGCCTCGCACTATTTCCACGCCGCCCAGCATGACTTCGCCGCCCTCGGCATCAAGACCGGCAAGGTCGAACTCGATCTCACCCAGATGATGGCCCAGAAGGAAGAGGCCGTCGAAGGACTGACCAAGGGGATCGAATTCCTCTTCAAGAAGAACAAGGTCGACTATGTCAAAGGCCGCGGCAGGATTCTGGGCAAGGGCCGCGTGGAAGTCGCACTCGCCGAAGGCGGCACGCGCATGCTGGAGACGAGAAACATCGTGATCGCGACGGGCTCCGAGCCCGCCACCCTGCCCGGCATCGAGATCGACGAGGAGCGCGTGGTCTCGAACACCGGCGCGCTGAGCCTGAAGGCGGTGCCGAAGAAGCTGGTGCTGATCGGGGCGGGCGTGATCGGCCTCGAGATGGGCTCGGTCTGGGCGCGGCTGGGTTCGGAAGTGACGGTCGTCGAATATCTCGACCGCATCCTGCCGCCGGCCGACGCCGAAGTCGCCAAGGAAGCCGAGCGCACGTTCAAGAAACAGGGCCTTGCCTTCAAGCTCGGCACCAAGGTCACCGGCGTCGAGAAGACCAAGACCAAGCTGAAAGTGACAATCGAGCCGGCCAAGGGCGGCGCTGGCGAGACGCTGGACGCGGATGTCGTGATCGTCGCCATCGGCCGCAAGCCGTATACGGAAGGCCTCGGGCTGGACACTGTCGGCGGCAAGACCGACAAGCGCGGCGTGATCGAGGTGGTCGATGGCCACTTCAAGGTCGCAGAAGGCGTCTGGGCTGTGGGCGACTGTATCCACGGCCCGATGCTTGCGCACAAGGCAGAGGATGACGGCACGGCCGTGGCCGAGTTGATCGCCGGAAAGGCCGGGCATGTCGATTACAACCTTGTGCCGAGCGTGGTGTATACAAACCCCGAGATCGCCTGGGTTGGCCAGAACGAGGAAGAGCTGAAGGCGGCGGGTATCGAGTATGTGAAGGGCAAGTTTCCCTTCATGGCCAACTCCCGTGCACGGACGAACCATGAGACCACCGGATTCGTGAAGATCCTCGCAGAAAAAGGCACCGACAAGATTCTCGGCGCGCACATGATCGGCGTGGGCGTCGGCGAAATGATCGCGGAGATCTGCGTCGCCATGGAATTTGGCGCCTCTTCGGAGGATATTGCCCGCACCAGTCATGCGCACCCGACGCTGTCCGAGGCCGTACGTCAGGCCGCGATGGGTGTCGAAGGCTGGACGATGCAGATGTGAGATTCTGCGCGGGTGGCCGCTGGACGCCGCGCGCGCTCCACTTTACTCTCCGGTCCATGTACAAGCATGCCGGAGCCGGATGGAGCATCAGGCCGTTCACCGCAGCGGATGCGGGGCCGTGCCTGTCAATCTTTCGCGACTGCCTGTCGGAAATGCCATGGCGGATTCGCAATCGCGGTCAGTACATGATCCTGCGCCGGGCGCTGACACCTCAGAATGCCTGGATTGCCGAGGAGCCGGACGCTGGCCTGGTCGGCTTCCTGACACTGCAGCCGCCGCAGGATTATATCGACCATCTGTTCGTCGATCCCGACTGGCGCTTCTGCGGCGTCGCCCGGGGCCTGCTGGAAGTGGCGCGCCAGAATGCGAGCGGGCCGCTGAGCCTGGATGTCGATGCCGAAAATCTCGGCGCGCGCCGGGCCTATGAGGCACTCGGCTGGCAGGAAGTGGCGAGCACGACAACGACGAACAAGGCGCGCCAGATGCGCCTCGTCAGCCCCTGAGCTTGCCCCGCAAGATGCCTCCCACGCCTGAGTCCATCTACGCGGCGCCCGCCGAATGGGTCGCGCGCGGCGCCGGCGCGCAGGGCAACCTCTTCCTGACCGGCCGGGCGGGCACCGGCAAGACAACCCTGCTGCGTAAGTTCCTCAGCGAAGCTGGCGAAAAGGCGGTTATCGTGGCACCCACTGGGGTCGCAGCAATGAATGCCGGCGGGCAGACGATCCATTCCTTCTTCAAGCTGCCCCCGCGCCTGATTGAGGCGCAGGACGTGCGCCGTCTGCCGAATGCGCGAGTGGTGCGCGCGGTCGAGACAGTGGTGATCGACGAGATCTCGATGGTGCGCGCCGATATGCTGGACGCGATCGACCGCAGCCTGAAGCTCAATCGCGGATCGAAACGCCCGTTCGGCGGTGTACGGATGATCCTGTCGGGCGACCTGCACCAGCTGCCGCCGGTCGTTTCCAATCAGGAAAGCCCGATCCTGCAAGAACGGTTCGGCGGCAACTATTTCTTCAACGCGCCTGCCTTCCGGGAGGGCGAATTCTCGCTGCTGGCGCTGAAGCACGTGTTCCGGCAGGAGGAGCCGCGCTTCCTGGCGCTGCTGGGCGCGCTGCGCTCCGGCCGAGTAACACCAAACGATGAGGCAACGCTGGCCAAGCTTGTCTCCACGCGCAGCGCGTCTGACGCCTCGGAAACGCATGTCGTGCTTACGCCCAACAATGCCAACGCCTTCCGCATCAACCAGACCCGTCTGGCCGAACTGAAGGGCGAGCGAAAAATCTTCCCGGCGGATGTGCAGGGCCAGTTCGACGAGAAGAGTTTCCCGACTGAATCAGACCTCGAACTGAAGGTCGGCGCGCGCGTCATGCTGATCCGGAATGATCCGGAAGGGCGCTGGGTCAACGGTACGCTGGCGCATGTCGAGGGCTTTGGCGCCAAGAGCGTGATCGTGAAGATCGCGGGCCGCGTCTACGAGATAGAGGCGGCGGCCTGGGAGAAGTATCGCTACGATTTCGAGATGGATACCAAGAAGGTCAAGCGCGAAGTGGTCGGCACATTCAAGCAGGTGCCGCTACGGCTCGCTTACGCGGTGACGATCCACAAGGCGCAGGGCCTGACGCTGGACAATGTGTTCATCGATTTCGATTCCGGAATGTTCGCCCACGGACAGGCCTATGTCGCCTTCTCGCGCGCGCGAACCCTCGAAGGCCTCGAAATCTCGCGCCAGCTGCGCCCGCGCGACCTGGTGCTGGACCGGGAAGCGTTCGCTTTCGGCGCACTCGACACGATCGAGGACACGCCGAACTATCTTCTGGCGAAGTTCCGCAAGGATGAGGGCATGCTCGTTTAGGCCAGGCCTCAGGCGAGGCGGCGGATCTCGTCCGAGAGGGCGCGGTCCTTGTCGGTCACGATGGCTTCCAGCGTCTTCACGCGCTCTTTCAGGCGGGACACATCCTCGCGCAGCTTCGCAACTTCGGCCTGCGTGACCTCATCGGCGCGGGAGTTCGCGCGGGTTTTCAGGTAGGTCGACAGCACCCCTGCCCCGACACTGATCGCCACGATGGCGACAACCATTGAGAAGGGGTCCATTGCGTATCCTTTCCGTTAAGTCTCTGCCGCAGATCAGGCAAGTCGACGGATATCATCCGCCAGCTGTCGTTCCTGATCCGTCACTATCTTTTCCAGCACGCGCACACGGTCCTTGAGCGCGGTCAGTTCGCTGCGCATCGCCGCGGCCTCGGCTTCGCCTGCGCCGGCATTTGCCTTCGCCAGTTTCGCCTTGGTTTTCATATGCGTCTCATAGGCGGCAAACGCCATGGTCACGACCACGATGACGGCGACCATTGTAAAGACATCCATGTGTTTGTCCTCCTTGTTGATCCGGATTGTGCCCCAACTGGGGGGTGTTTTAAAGCGGCTCTAGAGCCCATCGATATCCCGGCGCAGGCGCCAGTCCCGGTCGGTGACGATTTCCTCGAGGCTGCGGACGCGCGCGTTCAGCCGCTCGATCGCCTCGTCGCGGGCATCCGGCGTCCGCAGACGCGCCTCTCGGCGGCCCTCGGAGCGGAGAATCATCCAGACAACGAACGCACCGAGGACGATGTAGAAAGCTGCGGACATGAAATCCTCCCTCTTATTGATAATCAATAATTGGGGACAATTGCCCGGCATTCAAGTAAAAATCGAAGGTCAGCGCCCTGTAGACCCGAATCCGCCGGCGCCGCGCGACGTTTCTCCGAGTTCTTCGACCTCGCTCCAGGCAAGGCGTGTGACGGGAGCGAGGATGAGCTGGGCGATACGCTCGCCGCGCAGAATGGTGAAGGGCTCTGCGCCGAGATTGATCAGGATGACCTTGAGTTCGCCCCGGTAATCGGAGTCGATGGTACCGGGCG
>JBGTKN010000481.1:0-5621 GCA_041744615.1 Hyphomonas sp.
TGGACGGGGCGATCATCATGGACGCCAACCGCGCCCTGATGGAGCTCAGCGGCGGGCGCGCAACGCCCGGCTCGCGCTTCTCCGACCTTTTCGACTTCGACGAAGACGGCACCAACGGCGCCGCCGATGCACTGGTGCAGGCCGTCGACAAGCCAGTGGCGCTGAAACTCGCGGGCGCCGCCAGCGAAGACAAGGTCAAGCACGCCAACGTCTTCGTGACCCTGAACGCCGCCGGCCGGCCTTCGGTCGCATATGTCGTTGACATCTCCGAGCACCGCCTGCTCGAACAGCGCCTCGCGCACGGCGAGAAGATGCAGGCCATCGGTAACATCGCCGGCCGTATCGCGCACGAGATCAACAACATGCTGCAGATCACGATGGGCAAGTACGAGATGCTCATCAACCGCCACCCGATCGGTGATCCGTCCTATGATCACTTGAAGGCGATCAACGAGGCTACCGTGCGTTCTGCCGATCTCGTGCGCGGCCTGCTGGCCTATGCGCGCGAGCAGACCTTCAAGCGCGAAGTCATCAACACGACCGATTTCCTCACCGACTTCTCACACCTCCTGCGCGGCGCAGTCGACGAACGTGTGACCTTCACCGTCAATCATGGCCGCGATGTGCCATGGATCCGCGCCGACCAGGGCCAGATCGAAACGGCGATTCTCAATCTCGTCACCAATGCCCGCGATGCAATGCTGTCCTACCGCGATGGCGGCAGGCTGACGATCCGCACCAGCCGCACCACCGGGCGCGATGCCCACGCTAAGGGCTTCGATTATGTCGAGGACGGCAAATATCTGTTGATCGAAGTCGAAGACACCGGCGGCGGAATTCCCAAAGAGCTGAAGGAAAAGATCTTCCAGCCCTTCTTCACCACCAAGGACAGGGGCAATGGCACGGGCCTGGGCCTCGCGACCGTGTTCGGCATCATCAAACAGTCCGGTGGCTATATCGAGCCGGTTTCAGTGATGGGGAAGGGCACGACCTTCCACATCTACCTGCCGGCGCTGCCAGCGTCGGAGATTCCGCTGGCCGCTGATCCGGCGCTGCAGCCGCGCGCCAGCCAGCGCCCGGTTGACCTGTCGGGCCGGGGCCGCATCCTCGTCATTGAGGACGAAGCCGGCGTGCGCGACATCGCGGTCACCGTGCTGCGCTCGCGCGGCTATGAAGTGGAAGAGGCCGAGGACGGCGAAGAGGCGCTGGAGATCATCAACGCCAAGCCGGGCCATTTCGACCTCGTGATCTCGGACGTGGTGATGCCGGGCATGAACGGGCCGACACTGATCAAGCAGGCCCGAGAGAAGCTGGGGCATGCCCGCGTCATCTTCATCTCGGGCTATGCCGAACAGGAACTGGCAAAGCAGCTCGACGACCGCGCGGTCTCGTTCCTGCCGAAGCCCTTCTCGGTCCGTCAGCTCTCGGAGCTTGTGAAGCGCGAAATCGGTACGCCGCAGCAGGAAGCGGCCTGAAGCGGCGACACTGAAGATCGCGTCAGCGCGACCAGTGGGCCGCAAGCAGTCCCGCAAATTCCTCGGCGCGCTCATGACAGGCCCAGTGGCCGGCGCCGCGCGCCACATGCAAGGGTGTGCCCCACATCGTCGAGAACCGCTCGGCGACCGAAATGTCCACGAACGGGTCCGTCTCGCCCCAGAACAGCTGGCCGCGTTTCGGAAGGTTCGCAAGATCATCGACCCAGGCGCCGCGGAAGTTGAGACCCAGGGCCGAGCGGTAAAGCTTCAAGATCGACTGGCGCATCGTCTTGTCGATATGCGGCACCTCTTCTCGCGCGAGGCTCACCGGCATGCCGCCTTCGACGAGGGCGGGCTCGAGCCGCTCCTTATTGCGCATGCCGAGCATTACGAATTCGCCGAGCAGCGGGGTCGCCCACATGCGGGCTGTGCGGTGGCCTGTGTATTCCTTGTCGATCACCGCATTGGTCACGCACCAGCTGGAGACGAGGTCTGGCCGCATGGACGCTGCCCTCAGCACCAGCAGCGCCCCCCAGTCATGCCCGACGATATGCACGGGCTCGCCCGCCGCTTCCATCTGCGCGACCAGCCAGTCCGCATAAGCGTCCTTGGTGCAGCTGAAGCCAGCCTGAACCGGGTTGCCGAAGCCCGGCAGGGACAGCGCGCGGTAGGAATCCGGTTGCAGCCCCAGCGCGCGGATCAGCGGATCCCAGAGGATCGGCGTATCGGGTACGCCGTGTACGAACAGGATCATCATAAGTCCCCTTAGCCCGAAAAATGCGTCTTTGCCTTTGACAATCGCTTGCCGACGAAATCGAGGAAGGACCGCACCCTCGGATTGTTGCGCATGTCGGGATGCGTCAACAGCCAGAGACCGGTCGCGTGCGGCGTTTCCATGAGGTGATCGAGCGGCACGAGTTCGGGAAGGCGGGTTGCATACGCCTTGGGCAGCATGGCGACCCCGCGCCCCAGGCGGCAGGCTTCGGCAATCGCAATGAACGTGTCGGCCCGCAGCACGCGGCGCTCGGGCGGCACATGGGCATCCATCCAGCGGCCTGGCGGCGAGGCGCTCATGCTGTCGCTGACGGTGAGCCAGGCATGATCCGCCCGCGCCCGCCCGGCATTCAGCTCCAGATAAGAGCGGCTCGAATAGACGCCGAAGGCCAACTCGCAGACCCGTCGGCCGATGAAGTGTTCCGGCGGCGAATCGGAGGGCCGGATCGCGACATCGGCCTCCAGCCGGTCGAGCTGCAGGCGCCGCGTCGTGACCGACAGGTCGATCCGCAATGCCGGATGCAGGGCCTGGAAATCGTCGATCATCTCGCTGATGCCAGACATGTAGAGGGAGTCGGTCGTGGTGACGGCGAGGTTGCCGGCCAGCGTCTCGCCCGATGTGGGCAAGGCGGCGGGGTTCATGGCCGATTCCAGCGTGCGTGCTGCAGCCAGGATCGGCTGGGCCTCAGCCAGCGGCTTGTACTGGGTACCGTTCTTGAGAAACAGGCTGTAGCCGAGCCGGCCTTCCAACGCCTTGATCCGCCGCTGCACGGTCGAGCGGTCCACGCCAAGCAAACGGCTCGTCTCGGTCAACGAACCGGTGCGCGCGAGCACCGCGACAAAGCGATAATCGTCCCAGTTCTGTACGCGCATTTTTGCCCCACCCCTGTGCAAAACTGCCTTGATCCGCGTATTGACACATACCGCAATGGTTAATTCAATAGGGGTCACGTAAATGCCCGTCGCGCGACCCATCGGTAGGATGGTTTGCACCTGACGCGGGAACTACGCCGGCAGAAGCGCGGCGATACAGGTTTGACTTGGCGGTCACGTGCGTCCCCACCCAGCCCGTGCCGTCCTAAGGGTCGCCTGCTGAGCCGTTGTCCCCATCTGGCTCTGCAGGCGGCCCTTTATCTCTCGGAGCCCGCCACGCATCGCTGTTGACCCAATGACACGCTTGCGGCGTGGCGCTGGCTTGTTCAAGGTTGGCCTACATCCAGAAACCCAAGGGAGACCCACGCGATGAAAACCCGCATCACCGAAATGCTCGGCATTCAGCACCCTATCGTACAGGGCGGCATGCACTTTGTCGGCTTCGCGGAAATGGCGGCGGCGGTCTCCAATGCGGGCGGCCTCGGCATCATCACGGCGCTGACCCAGCGCACCCCGGCTGACCTCGCCAACGAGATCGCCCGCTGCCGCGACATGACCACCAAGCCGATCGGCGTGAACCTGACCTTCCTGCCTTCGGTCAACCAGCCGGACTATCCGGGCTATATCAAGGCAATCATCGAAGGCGGCGTGAAGGTCGTCGAAACTGCCGGCAACAATCCGGTGCAGGTCCTACCCGTGCTCAAGGAAAACGGCATCAAAGTCGTCCACAAATGCACGGCCGTGCGCCACGCGCTGAAAGCCCAGAAGATCGGCTGCGATGCGGTGTCAGTCGACGGCTTCGAATGCGGCGGTCACCCTGGCGAAGACGATGTGCCGAACTTCATTCTCCTGCCGCGCGCGATGGACGAGCTCGATATTCCGTTCATCGCCTCCGGCGGCATGGCCGATGGTCGCTCGCTGGTCGCCGCGATGGCGCTCGGCGCCGAGGGCATGAACATGGGGACGCGCTTCATCGCGACGAAAGAAGCGCCCGTGCACGAAAACGTGAAACAGGCCCTCGTCGCCGCCTCCGAACTCGACACCCGCCTCGTCATGCGCCCCTTGCGCAATACCGAACGCGTACTGACGAACCCGGCGGTTGAGCGGCTCCTGCTGAAGGAGAAGGAACTCGGCACGGCGATCAAGTTCGAGGACATCATCGAGGAAGTCGCGGGCGTCTATCCGAAGATCATGCTCGACGGCCAGATGGATGCCGGCGCCTGGTCGTGCGGCATGGTCGCGGGGCTGATCTACGACATCCCGACCTGCAAGGAACTGATCGACCGGATCATGGCCGAGGCCGAGGAGATCATCACCAAACGGCTCGCCGGTTTCGTGAAGGGCTGAACAGGCAGGCGTTCCTGCTCTGATCACGGCTGTTAACCTATGCTTTTCCGGGCTGTGGATTTCCCCAGCCGGGGGCAGCGCGCTCGCCTGTCAGGAGTAGACAGCGGCCCCGCGTTCCAATTATGTTCTGGCGACCCTGTTTGAAGGATGCGCCATGACCCCCGTTATCGTGATCGGCTCGGCCGGGTTCGACGTGGCGCATGTCGTCCTCGCGTTGATGATCATCGGCCTCGTTGTTTACCTCTGGCAGGCCCGGCAGAGCGCGGGTTTCGAGCGCGAGGAGCTGATGCGGCTGCGGCAGAGGACTCAAACGCTGGAGGCAGTCGCCCGTGACGCGGAGTTGAAACTCGCGGAGACAAAAGCGCGAAGCGACTCGGATGAGGCGAAGTTCGCCCAGATGGCGCAAAGCGTGCTCTCGAATGCGAACGAGCAATTCCTGCAACTGGCGAACGAGACCTTTACCAAGCACAAGGAGGGCACACAGAGTCATATTCGCGAACTGGTCAAACCGATTGGCCTCAGCCTGGAGGAATTTGCCAAGCGCGTCGGAGAGTTGGAGAAGGTCAGGGTCGAGGACAAGTCGGCCCTGCAGACTCAGGTGCTGGCCATCGGCGAAAGCCTGCAGCGCAACACGCAGGAAACCAACAAGCTGGTCACCGCGCTGTCGGCGCCGAAAGGCGGCGGGCGCTGGGGCGAGATGACGCTTCGCAACGTGATGGAGCAGGCCGGACTGTCCGAGCATTGCGACTTTGCCGAACAGGTGAACGACCAGACCGATGCCGGGCGCCAGCGCCCAGACGCGATCATCCGCTTGCCTGGTGACCGGCAGATCGTGGTCGATTCAAAAGTGTCGCTGGATGCATACCTTGCAGCGCATGCGGCAACCGATCCGGCGCAGATCGATGCACACCTCAAGGCACATGCCGTCAGCGTGCAGCGGCATGTCCACACGCTGTCGTCCAAGGATTATCAGTCGAATCTCGGCAACCGGTTCGACTATGTGGTCATGTTCATTCCCGGCGAAAACTTCTTCGCCGAGGCCCTGAAACATGCGCCGGACCTTATCGAAAAGGCGATGGCGAAAGCGGTCATCGTCACCACCCCGACAACGCTGATTGCGCTGGCCCGCACAGTCGCCCATCTATGGCGCCA
>JBGTKN010000482.1:0-3114 GCA_041744615.1 Hyphomonas sp.
GGTCCGATGCGCGCCGTCATGGAAGTGCTCGGCGTCCAGGACGTCGTCGGCAAGTCGATCGGCTCGTCCAATCCGTACAACATGGTTCGCGCCACGTTTGATGCCCTGAAAGAGCAGGCAAGCCCGCGGACCGTTGCTTCCAAGCGCGGCCTCAAGGTCCAGGACGTTATCGGTCGTCGCACCGATGGTGTGTCCGAAGCCGGCATGGCCGATTCGGCGAACTGAGAAGGCGAATAAACGATGGCTTCCAAAACCCTCACCGTCCGCCAGATCGGCAGCCCGATCGGCCGCAAGCCTGAACAGCGCCAGACGCTGCAGGGCCTTGGCCTCAACAAGCTTGGCCGCAGCAAGGAACTTGTCGACACGCCTGAAGTGCGCGGCATGATCCGCAAGGTCTCCCATCTCGTGGAAGTGGTCGGCGAATAGGGCGCATCCCGCGCTCCGGCCCTTCTCCTCTGCATTCGAAAGTCCCCGTGTCATGAAACTCAACGATCTCTCCCCGGCTGAAGGCTCAACCAAGAAGCGCATGCGCGTTGGCCGCGGCGTTGGCTCAGGCAAGGGCAAGACGGCTGGCCGCGGCGTCAAGGGCCAGAACGCGCGTTCCGGCGTTGCCGTGAACGGCTTCGAAGGCGGCCAGATGCCGATCTACATGCGTCTCCCGAAGCGGGGTTTCACCTCGCCGAGCTCGAAGACGCATGCCTGGGTCAACCTCGGCCGGATCGCGAAAGCGGTCGATGCCGGCCATCTCGATGCTTCGGACGTGACCGAAGAATCGCTGGTGGCGGCCGGTCTGGTACGCAATGTCCGCGACGGCGTGCGCCTGCTGGCCAAGGGCGATGCCCCGAAAAAGCTGAAGATCACTGTCACCGGCGCCTCGAAAGCAGCTGTCGAAGCGGTCGAGAAAGCCGGCGGATCGGTCACGATCACGGGCGCTGTAAAAGATACAGCTGCGGAATAATCCGGGGGATTTACTTAACGCCCCTTCACAAACCACACCTCGCCGCCGATCTTTGGCGGCGAACGTCTTTCAGGGAGGCTCGTGCAGCCGATGGCGAACGCTACCGAACAGATGGCCCGGAATCTCAATTTCGGGACGTTTGCGAAGGCCAAGGACCTGCAGGCGCGAATTCTGTTCACGCTCGGCATTCTCGTTCTCTACCGGCTGGGAACGTTCATCCCGATCCCGGGCCTGGATCCGGCGCAATATGCCAGCCTGTTCGAAAGCCAGGCCGGCGGCATGCTCGGTTCCATGAACCTGTTCGCCGGCGGCGCTGTCGAGCGGATGGGCATCTTCGCCCTCAACGTCATGCCTTACATCACGGCCTCGATCATCATCCAGATGATGACCTCGGCGTCTCCGACCCTTGAAAAGCTCAAGAAGGAAGGCGAATCGGGCCGCAAGCAGATCAACCAGTACACCCGCTACCTGACGCTCGTTTTCGCGTTCGTGCAGTCCTTTGCGATCGCCGGAGGGCTCGCTGCGGTCCGGCTGGAGGGCATCTCGTCCTGGTTCTTTATCCTCACCGGCGTCGTGACGCTGACCGGCGGCACCATGCTGCTTATGTGGATGGGTGAGCAGATCACGGCCCGGGGTATTGGCAACGGGATCTCGCTGATCATCTTTGCCGGCATCGTCGCCGAACTGCCCCGCGCCATCTACAACCTGGTGGCGCAGGCGCGCACGACCTCTGTGGATATCGGCTTTGTACTGGCCATCATCGTGATGGTGATTGCGCTGATCGTGTTCATCGTGTTCATCGAGCGATCGCAGCGCCGTCTGATCATTCACTATCCGAAGCGCCAGCAGGCTCAGGGCTTTGCCCAGGGCCAGCGCAGCTTCCTGCCGCTCAAGATCAACACCGCCGGCGTGATCCCGGCCATCTTCGCCACCGCCCTGCTGATGCTGCCGATGACGGCGGTCGGCTTCCTGGGCGCCGGTGCGGCTGCTGACCCGAGCGCGGCGACCGGAATTCTGGGATGGCTCGCGGCGCACTTCTCGCCCGGCTCCTGGACGTATATCGCCACTTATGCGCTGCTGGTTGTGTTCTTCGCGTTCTTCTACACGTCGATCATGTTCAATCCGCAGGAAACCGCCGATAACCTGCGCAAGTATGGCGGCTTCATTCCAGGCATCCGGCCGGGCTCGAACACGGCCGCCTATATCGACTACGTCCTTACCCGCCTGACGACCATCGGTTCGCTCTACCTGGTCTTCATTTGTATCCTGCCCGAACTCCTGCGCCGTTACTTTCCGCAGATACCGTTCTATATCGGGGGAACGTCGCTCCTCATTGTCGTTTCCGTGACAATGGATACGGTGACGCAGATACAATCGCACCTGATCGCCCACCAGTATGAGGGGATGATCAAGAAGTCGAAACTCGGGGGCAAGCGTAAGTGAATTTGATCCTGTTTGGGCCGCCTGCGGCCGGCAAGGGCACTCAGGCCAAGCGGCTGGTCGAACAGCGCGGTTTCATTCAGCTCTCCACCGGCGACATGCTGCGCGCGGCCAGGGCCTCCGGGTCTGACCTGGGCAAACGGGTCGCCCAGATCATGGACGAAGGCGGGCTGGTGTCCGACCAGATCGTAATCGACCTGATCGATGAGCAGTTTTCAGCCCGAGCCGGCGCGCCGGGCTTCATTTTTGACGGCTTTCCCAGAACCATGGGACAGGCCGAAGCCCTGGACAGCCTGCTGCTGACGCGGGGCGAACAGGTCAATCTGGTAATCCGGATGCGGGTGGACGACGAACGCCTCCTCGCCCGGGTAACCAAGCGTTTCGAGGAACAGGGGAGGGCGGACGACAATCCGGACACTTTCTCCCGCCGGCTCGAGCGATATTACGAAGATACGGCCCCGCTCGTGCCGCTTTATGCGGAACGCGGCGTACTCGTTGAAGTCGACGGGATGGGCACGATCGAAGCCGTGGCCGCATCGATTGATGCGGCCCTGAAACAATCGGCCTGAACCGCACAGTTCTTCTGTTGACGGGCGAAAAAGCGTGGCTATAAGCCTCGTTTCTTAGCTTCAGGCTTAACCGCCGGTGCGCGCGACGGGTTCTTTGCCCGGCTGGCGCGCATTTCATGTTTGAACAACCCGCTTGAGGAGAAACGG
>JBGTKN010000483.1:0-3731 GCA_041744615.1 Hyphomonas sp.
CCCTCGAACACCCGTCCGCAGCCGAGCGCGAACACCGAGTCGCCGACAAACGCCGCCGACCGGTCAGCAAAGTGGAATGCGATATGGCCCAGCGTGTGGCCCGGCACATCGATCACCGCCGCTTTCGCCTTGCCCAGCATCGCCGCGTCGCCGCCCTTCACCGCCCTGTCGATGCCAGGAATCTTCGCCGCCTCCCCGGCGGGCCCGACGATGAGGCACCCGGTGGCCTCCTTGATCCGCAGATTGCCCCCGGCATGGTCCGGATGCCAATGCGTGTTCCAGATCTGCGTGATCGTCCAGCCGCGCAGTTTCGCCTCGGCCAGATAGCGCTCGGCATCCGGCGTATCGATGGCGGCGGTCTCTCCGGAAGCCGGTTCGTGAACCAGATATCCGTAATTGTCGTTCAGGCAGGGAAACTGGTGTATGTCGATGAAGATGCTCATGAGCCGGATTCCCGAATTGCCGATTGAGGCAGGACTGTAGCCCATGCGTCAGGACGCCGTCACCCTCGAACGCTTCTACGCCTCTGCGCTAGGGCGTGCCGCCGCCCGCGTCCTCTCCGGCAAGCTGACCGATCTCTGGGGCGATGCCCGCGGCCTCTCCCTGCTTGGCCTCGGATACGCCATCCCCGTGCTCGAAGCCTTCGGTACGGCGCCGGGCCGGATGATCGCCGCCGTCCCCTTCGAACACGGCCCCGTCAGCTGGTCCGCCTCAGAGCGTGGCAATGCTTCGGTCGCGGTTGGCGACCCGCGCCTGCCCTTCCCGGACGGCCTGTTCGACCGCGTGATTGTGCTGCACGGCCTCGAGGAGACGGGCGACCCGCGTGCCTACCTGCGCGAGATCTGGCGCATCACCGCCCCGGAAGGCCGAATCGTGCTGGCCGCGGCCAATCGCGCCGGTCTCTGGTCCCGCGCCACACAGACCCCGTTCGGCCAGGGCCGCCCCTGGACGCGCAGCCAGCTGTCAAACCTCCTCGCTGGCGGCTTGTTCCAGGTCACGGCCTCCTCCAGCGCCCTCTACATGCCACCCTTGTCCAGCGGTCTCGTCACCTCTGCGGCGGAAGGCTGGGAGACGATCGGGCGCATGTTCACGCCCGGCTTTGGCGGCGTGGTCCTGATCGAAGCGGTCAAGCGGCTCTATGCCCCGCCGGGCGGCGGCGCGGTGGCTCCCGTTACGGAACGTCTGCAGATTGCCCGGCCGGCCAGAGCCGCGCGCCGCGAAGAGCATTGACGCGCGGAAATGTAAGATTATTTTCGCAAGTGCAGCATAAGCCAAGCGCGAGGGACTCCGCCATGAAACTGATCACTGCCGTGTTCAAGCCGAGCCGCCTCGACGCCGTGATCGAGGCGATTTCCGAAGCCGGGGCCACCGGTCTCACCGTCACCGAAGTGCGCGGCTACGGCCGCCAGCAGGGCAAAACGGAAGTCTACCGGGGCGCCGAGTATGAAGTCCGCCTGCTGCCCAAGGTGAAGGTAGAGCTTGCCTGCGCCGACTCCGATGCCGAACGCCTGATCGAGGCGATCACTCAGGCCGCCAATACCGGCACGATCGGCGACGGCAAGATCTTCGTCCACGATCTCGACAGTATCCTGCGCATCCGCACCGGCGAACGCGACGAGCAGGCGATTTCCGGCTGAGCGGGCCGGAACCCGCCTCTACTCGATGATCTCGAACCCCTCGGGGATCACGAACACGTCGGCCGAGGCGACGCCGATTTCGGGATCGAGCTGCAAGCCAGGCCCGTTCTCGCGGCGCTCATAAGCCGCCACCAGCGACAGGTAGGGCGCCACATGCACCCAGCCGCTGCTGGCGGTGTTCTGCATGATCTCGAAATGTAGATGGATCGTCGTCGGTGTGCCGCCGAAATCGTTCGACACATAGCCGAGCAGGTCACCCGCCTTCACGCTCTGCCCCGCGGTGACGGCCAGCCGGTTCATGTTGAGGTGCATGTAATTGTAGATCGAGCCCTCGGCGCGGAGTTTGACCGTATATGTGCCGATCGAGGAGATGATGCCGTCCTCGACCGCAATCACTTCGTGCAAGCCGCGCTGCGCCGCGGTCTGGCTGCGCAGGGTCCGGCAATCCGCCGCCGTGCCGACGCGGATATCCTGGCCCTGGTGGATCTTCGCCACCGGGCAGAAGGGCGATGTACGATTGGCGGTGCGAGTCTCGCAGAAATTGTCACGCCAGGGCGCCGAATAATTGCGCGCGTCGCACTGGTCGCCGCCCGCGATGCCGCCGCCGAAGGCGAAGACCTGCGATTGCAGCACGGCCGGGGCGGATTTGATCGGAAACAGCATGCCGGGCGCATGTACGACCTGATCCGGAAAGCCGCCGCCGGAACCGGGCAGCAGGGCGCCCGGCTGGTAGTAACTGAAGACCGGCGCAACGGGTTCGGGCTCGGGCTCAGGTTCCGGTTGGGGCTCTGGATCAGGCACGACCACCGGCGTCTCGTCCACCGGCACGTCGACCGGCGGCGGGGTCGTATCGCCGGGCGCATCGACCGGGCCGGGCTCAGGCGCTGGATCGTCGATCGGCAGGTCTATGCCGGGATCCGGCAGCGTTTCGCCGTCGGGTGTCTCGATCGGCGTCTCAAACTCGGAATCGTCGACATCTGGCGGCGGCGGGCCGGGCGCGCCAGGCGGAATCTCGGGCGGCGCTTCCGGGATCGTCGGCTCCGGGCCGCCATCTCCGGGAAAGCGCACGAAGTCGCAGCCAGCCAGCGAGGTCAGAAGCAGCGCGGCAGCCGCTGCGGCCAGTATGTGTCGCATCAACGGGTTCCTGAAATTGCGAGGTCGCGTGCGAAAGCGACCGCCTCTTGCTCGGTGATGCAGGCGGGCATGCCGTTCACCAGTTCCTTGCACTCGAACTCGACGAGATAGTCGGCGCCATAGCGCGAGAAGGCGACTTGCGCGCCGGAAGTCGTCGTCTGGAAAACGAAGGCCTCGCTGCGTACGGGCGCTTCAGTCGCGCCCGGCTCCGCAATCACGACATTCGTGCCATTGACGATGATGTCGTAGGTCTCGCTCGGGAAGAAGGCGTAATAACCATCGCTTGTTGGCTGGAAACGCACGGCCACGTCGCCGCTCTGGGCCGCCACCGGACCGGACGGAAGGAAGACCGGCACCGGCGGCGCATCCCCGCCGGACTGGACCTGAAAGCTGCCTTCGCGCTCTTCGAGCGGCCGCGCGGCCAGATCGCGCCGGGCGGCTTCCCAGTCTATCACGGTGCCGGAGGCCGTTGACTCGGCGCGTACCGGAAGGTCGCTTCCGGCCGGCAGCTCAGTCTCGCCGGTATCGGTCGCCGGCGTATCGGTCTCGGAGGTGTCCGCAGGACGCTGGAACACGCGGTCGCAAGCGGTCAGCGCCAGCGACGCGCCGAGAAGGCTGGAAAGCAGTAGGGCACGTTTCATGAAATCTAGTCCTTGCCGGGATGAGCCACATAATCGGGGTCTGCGTAGGAGACGCCTTCCACATCCAGAAGACGGTCCTGGACGGCGCGAATGTCTTCCGGGGTCGCCGGCGCGCCGGGGGGCATCTGGTAGGCAAGCTTGATCTCGCCCGAATAGCTGGCGCCCACCAGCGTAAAGGCGGCGAGGCCAGGCAGGCGGGTCGCCAGATTGTCCCAGGCCTTCTGCGCGGCGGCGGGATCGCGCTTGAAATTGCGGGTGATCTCGTCAACTTCCGGCGCGCCCTTGAGGCGGACGATGAAGTGAACCTCGGTGCCATCGG
>JBGTKN010000484.1:0-2255 GCA_041744615.1 Hyphomonas sp.
CCTCGTCGAGCGATGCATCAACAAACTTAAGCAATTCAGGCACATCGCAACCCGATACGACCGCTACAGTTCCGCCTTCCTTGCAATGGCAAAGCTCGCCGCCATCCGGCTCTGGTTGCGCCATTATGAGTCTGCAGCCTAATTAGAATGAATGAGAAATTTTCGACACTCCTGATGCACGGCGTGCATCAGGGTGAAGCAGGTTGAAGCCGGAGGTCGAACGCAGGAAAGGCACTTGTGCCCATAAAAACCACGCGCTCCACTACACAAATCCCATCCCGATCAAGCCGTTTTAAGTTACTTCCCCAATCCCTGCGCTACACCTCCGCCCACGGAGTTATACTTTAGGCATGATTGCAGATTTTCTTCCAGCCTGAGAACTTTCACCTCCCATTGTAAATCGACGGGAGGTGGGAGCCGGCGCCAGAAAATCACACACCCTTGCATCCATCCGGGCTCCCCGCTGCATCTCACCAGCAAAGACCGGGACGTTCCGGTCGCCAAAAACCGAAAGGCCCCCGCCATGACCACCCAGACTCTCGCCCGCCCCGCCGCCCAGTCTGCCTCGTCGCCCGTGCTGGACCGCATCTTTGCCGCTGCGGCGATCCCGGCTGCCGCAAACGATGGGGCCAGCGCGAAAACCTCGATTCTGGTGCGCCGCCGCGACCGCCAGCGCCGCCGCGACGCGCGCTGAACACCGCTTCGCTCTCTCGCGAACACTTGAGGGGGCAGCCCAGGGAGCTGCCCCTCTTTTTGTCAGCCAACCCCGGCGTCGCGCCAGGCTTCCTTCGGCCAGCGCCGGTGCTGCCAGAACCACTGGCCGGGATATGCGCGCACCTGCGCTTCGAGGAAGGCGCTGATGCGTTCGACCGAGCGGCGAATATCCGCCTCGGGATCACCGGTTTCCTCCGGCATGAAGGGGGTATGGAATTCGACCCGGAACCGCGCCGGTCCGGTCCGAACGGTCGAGACGGGCACGATTGGCACCTTGTATTTCAGCGCCATCCGCGTCGGGCCGGGCGCGGTCATCGCCGCATGACCGAAGAAGGAAACCGGAATGCCCTCGTTGAATTTCTGGTCATTCATCAGCGCTACCGGCGCGCCGCGCGACAGGGCGCGCATCAACTCGCGCGTACCGATGCCTTTCGGCGCGTTAACTTGCGTCCCATACGCCGCGCGCAGGTCTGCGATACGCTTGTCAATGTGCGGATTGTTCAGCGCACGGTAGGTCATCACTGCGCTCGGGATACGCTTGGTGATCGCGGCCGGCATGATTTCCCAGTTGGCGTAGTGGCCGGAGATGAAGACCGCGCCCTTGCCGCTTTCGCGTATCTGGTCGAGCACCTCGAAGCCAACGACCTCAACCCGTCCGCTCGTATACGGATCAATTGCGGGAAGATGTGGCATCTCGCCGGCCGTGCGCCCGGCGCTTTCCCAGGCGGCGAGGGCCGTCTCTTCGATTTGCCCGGCGTCCCAATCGGGGAAGGCGAGCCGCAGGTTGCGCCGCATCGTCTTGTGCTGCGACAACATCGGGCCGATCTTCTTCATCAGCCAGCCGCCGAAGTCCGAGGCCTTGTCCGGCCCAAGCGCCTTCATCGGCGCCCAATAGATCAGGTCCCAGGCCAGCGTCTCCAGCCGCCATTGCACCCGCTGCCAGAACGTGGCGCGGTTGTCGATGTCCTTCGGGCGGACATAGTCTGGAGAAGCCGGATCTTTCATGGCAGAGTCCGTTTGAAGGTCGGCGCAAGCAGCGCGTCAAGCGCTTCCACATCTTCGAACACCGCCGTGACCGGAAACACCAGCACCTCGGCCCGGCTGACCGGCGGCAGGCGGACATGATCCTTCGAAGTCGTCACAAGTCGCGCGCTATGCCGCGCAGCCAGCCGGCGCAGGAAGTCGAGGTCGCCCGGCGAATAGGGGTGATGATCCGCATACGGCACAGCGTCGTGCAGGTCGCCACCGGCCGCCTTGAGACTGTCCAGGAATTTCTCCGGCCGCCCGATCCCTGCGAAGGCCACCAGGGGGCCGGTAGGCGCAGGTCCGGTGGCTTCCAGCCGGGCCCGCAGAACCGGCTTGCCGCTGCGCTTCACGTCGGGCGGCACCGGTCCGTCGCCCATCAGGATCACGGCGTCCGAGCGGGCGAGACTGGAAGCGACCGGTTCGCGCAAAGGCCCCTTCGGCAGCACATGCCCGTTACCGAAGGGCGCGCCGGCATCGATGACGATGAAGGTGAAGTCCTTGGTGAGCGACGGATT
>JBGTKN010000485.1:0-3737 GCA_041744615.1 Hyphomonas sp.
CCAACCTGGCCCTAAACAGCCTGTCGCTAGTCAATGTTCCCAAAGCGGATCCGGCGGAAGCATGTGATAGGGGTCGACGGAATTGAGGCTAAGAATATGTGCCGCTGGTCGCCTTATGTGGATGATCCGAGATTTGCCCAACACGGCTTAGTTTCACCGCGGCAAGTGCCGCGACAGCGATCAGCATGGAGAATGTTATGACGCACCAGCCGACCAGAAAGACAACTACATTTTTGCCAACTGCGGGCGCGGAACCGGACAGACCGTATCCCGCGATTTCGTTCCAACCCGCGATGCTGCAAATTGCCAGAACTGCCAGAGTGAGACCGAGCGCTGCAATGAGTTCGCGATGCTTCAGGACGCCTTTATCCGTTCGTCTGCAAGCATAGAGAAACGTCCCTGTCAGCGCGAGGCTTGACAGGCCGAGGCCAAGAAATGCGTAAAGGGCCTGCGACCAGACGCCGGCCCATGTCCCAAAATGAAGGACGTCGACCGTCTCCTTCAGGCGCGCCACAGGTCCAAGGCTGCTGGAAGGCACCGTTTGCTGAACCATTCCTGTGGCGAGATCAATCTCGACCTGAGCGCGCCCCCGAGTCAGCAGACCGCCATCATGCCCTTGTAGAAGCAATACGCTCGATCCTGCTTCCGGCAGATAGACGCTGCGGATATCGAGGCCTGGAATAGCTCGACTAGCCGCGCTGGCCGCGGCATTCAGTGTCAGTGGCTGATCAAGAGTGCGGGCAATTTCGGGTTGTTCGTTTTTGAATTCCGTAGGCGGAATAAACCATTCGGCCGCGTACCAGATGTTTGTGACCGTGATGATCGCGACCAACGGCAAGCTCCAGACACCGGCAAGCTTGTGGACATCGCTCCACAGCACTTTGGATCCCCGCCGCGTTTCAAGCTTCCAGAATCCGCGCCACCACCGCTTATAGAAGACGAGCCCGGTGACCATCAGGCCCAGCAAAGGGACTGCGAACAGCAAAACTATGAAGTATCCGACTGGGATACCGAACACACTGAAAAAGTCCGCCTGAAAAAGCGCCATGTGAAAGCTGCGGAAGAAGCGCTGAACATTCAGGTAGCTGGTGTCTCCGAGTACGGAATACGTTTCGGGATCCACATAAACGCGGTGGGCGACACCTGGTTCGAAGTCCGCCACGACGGCGGCTGCATACCCGCTGACCCGGGGCGCCTCAATCCACAGGATGTCTGCGTCAGGAAGCGCTTGGCGGGCGGCCGTCTCAAGTGCGTCCCAATTCAACCGTCCCGCCGCAGGTCCGGCACGCAGGTCCTCATTCAGGAGCCAGTCGATCTCGTAGGAGAAAACCGCTGTGGTGCCCGTCCAGCAGATGATGAACAGGATCATGCCTGTCGTCATCCCGATCAGGCTATGCCAGTCGAACCAGGCGCGGCGTTTTGGCTTCATCCTGAGTGCCTAGAACCGCGCTTTGTAGCCAACGGTGACACGTCGCCCTTCGGCCAGGAAGTACGAAAAGTCTCCCCCTGCCTGTTCGGAAATCGTGATGTAGCTTTCGTCGAGGAGATTTGCCGCCGCGATGTAGAACTGGCCAGCCCCGAACGCGTAGCCGAAATCCGCGTTGATCAGAAACTGATCTTCAGGGTTGGTCAGTCCCGAGGCCTGCTCGGCGGCACTGAAAAGATCTGCCCCGCCATAATAGCTCGCCTGAAGTCCGAGCGAAAAGCGCTCTGCCGGGCGCCAGTTCGCAGCCGCCGTCAACCGAAGGGGAACAATCGTATCAGAGGCCAGCGAAACCCCATTCGCGCCGTCCTCGTCAAAAACTTTGCCCCGCTGCCAGGTGAACAGTGCCGACAGATCCAGCGCATCCGATACAGCCCATTCCGCAAGGCCCTCTATGCCATAGATTTCCTGAGGTGCGCGAAGCGGGATAAGCGTGCAGATCTGCTGTCCGGCGCAGGCCGGATCGACCTGCAACAGTGCCGCACTGTCGGATTCCGAATAGAAGGCAGCGGCTTCGAAACGGGTCTCTCCGGCGCCGCTGCGCAGGCCTATCTCATACTGGTCGGAAGCGGCCGGCTCAGGCGACAGGGTGGAAGGATCATCCAGTCCCCGGGTTGCGCGGCCAAGCTGACTGATCTCCGCGCCCTGACTGAAGCCGGCGAAAACCTGAGTCGCAGGCGTCAGATCATACAGCAGTCCGGCATTGAACAGGGTGAGATCGGAGTCGCGGAACTTTCCAGGCGTTCCGGCTTGTGAAATTGCCGGATCATAATCTGCATCGCCAACTTCGCCTGCATACCACTCCTGACGAAGCCCACCATTCAGATGCACCCGGCCCAGATTCCATTCGAGCTGGGCAAATGCGGCCGTCGTCCGAAGAAGGGTCTCTGGCGCGATGAAGCCCGTCACGGCGTCGTTTGCATCTGTATCGATCACAGGGCGATAAAAGCGGTTGTCGGTATAGTCGACACCATAGCTTGTCTTGAGCGTGGAGCCGCCGAGGTCATAGGCGCGCACCGCCGTTGAGCGTAGCCCCTTTCGCTCATTGTCCGAAGTACTTGCAAAGAAGAAGTCTCCCCCGAAATTGACGTCAAAGAAATTGTCACGCTGTTCGATCCGGGTGTCCTGCAAATAGGCGCTGAGGGTCACCTCATGACCGAGAAGTGCAGGATGGTGATATGTGCCGGCGATTGTGAGCAACTGGTCAAACGCGTCCTCGCGGTCCGGATGCGGGGTTACTTCGATCACATTCCCAAAGCTTTGTCCTGAGATCTGCGAACCATCATTGACAACGCTTGCGCCGCGTTCTTCGCGGTAAAAAGTCGTGGTCAGGTGGAGCGAGCCAGCGTCGCCCAGGTCGACTCCCACAGCGCCATTCAGATTGAAGCCTTCAACTTCGTCTGCCGGAACCTGGCCGCCTTCGGGATTGCGAGGTATACCGCTGTCACGATACCCAGCCCCCAGATAATAATCGATCTTTCCCAAACGCTGGCCCGCACCCGCATAGAGATCGGTGACAAAACTGCCTGACGTGTCGGACGTGTTGAAACTCGTCTGCGCCGTTGCGTCGATCTCAAGGTCAGTTCCGGCGGCGCGGCGGGTGATCAGGTTGATGATCCCGCCGGGCGCTCCCGCGCCATATAGCGCTGTACCGCCTCGTACCGCTTCGATCCGCTCTACCGCAAACGGGCTGACGAGGAACGGTCCATTGCAGGAACCTCGTCGAAGATCGTCGTTCACAGGCATACCGTTGATCTGGAACGATGTTGTCCGACCACGGATATAAGCTGCGCAGCCATTCCGGCTGCTGCCTTGTGCTGAGACGCCCGGCACTGTGAACTCAAGGGACCGAAGAATGTTGGTATCGAACCGCAGCTGCTCGGTCAGGCGCGTCTCATCGACAACGGACACGGACAGGGCGAGGTCATCGAGCGGTGTGCCGGTGCGCGAACCAGTCACAACGATGACATCCTGGCGGCTTTCAGCGGTGTCAATTAGGTCGCCTGAAGTCTGTGCCACGGCACCTCCCGACAGCGCCATAAGACCGGATCCAACTAGCCAAGCTTTCATCCCGTTGTCTCTCCAATGTGAATGATAATCGTTCGCAATGGCCATAAACAGGATGTCTGCGGTCTGCAAGTGCTTTTGAGACGCGTTCGCAAATAGCTCACTTAGGAAACAGATGCTGAAGTCCTGCCTTCCGTGAGACGAAGCCAGCTGGCGGTTTGCAGTGCCGATGACGGCTCTCGGCGAT
>JBGTKN010000486.1:0-3022 GCA_041744615.1 Hyphomonas sp.
GCCGGCAATCGACCTGTCGATTCATTCGACGCTTACTGGTGCAACGCGAACTTACCAACAGCCGCAGCAGATGGAAGGCTCGCAGTGCTCGCTCTACCGAAACATCGATGGTCGAAAGTTCGAAGATGTCTCGGAAGCGGCCGGCATCGTCGTGACCTCCAAGGAAGGGACCGACGCGAAGGACCGCAAACGCGCCGTTGGCAACGCCGAGCGCAATCACGTTCGGCACCAGCGGCCAATCCGTGCCCATCGCCTGTGTGCCGAGGCCCAGCGCCAGCAGCGCGGCCGCCGACGCAATACATCCGCCTACGGTCCATCTGCGCATGAAGCCTGCGCGGGACTTGCCGATCACGGTACCGGCGACAGCGGTGAGAATCATGCCGACCAGCGTGCCCATGTTCTGCACACCGGCTAGCTGCGTCGAGCTGCCCGCATCATAGCCATGCACAAGACCGGCGAAGGGTTCGAGAATCAAGTCCTGCGCGCTGTAGGCGAGCATCGAGACGAACACGAAAATCGTGAAGCGCCGGGCTTGCGGATCCGCCCAAGTCTCGCTCAGCGCTGCGCGGAAAGCCTGGCCATCATTGGCGGACGGCGCGGTAGCTGCCTGATGCGCCGATGCTGGCTCGAGTCCGCGCAAGGCCAGGAAGGTGACGACCAGCGCAATCGCAGAGACAACGGACGTCACCAGAATCAGCCGGTCAAAGCTGAAGGGCTTCAGAAAGCCGCCGCCAATGCCGGCGGTCAGCACGAAGCCCACGATCATCATGATCCAGACAATCGCTGCGGCGGCCGCTTTTCGGGACGGCTCGGTGCGGATGGCCAGCAGCGCGAGAAGATTTGTGCCTGCCGCGCCAACGCCTGCGCCGATCAGCGCATAGGCGAGGACGGAAAGCCCGAAGCCGGTCCAGAAACTCGAGGGGATTATCGAGGCCGCGAAGGCGGCGCTGATCGCGCCGAGCGCGAGCACCGCCATGCCGCCGAGAATCCACGGCGCACGGCGACCGCCGGCATCGGCGCCGTAGCCCCAGCGGGGACGCGACATCTGAACGGCATAGTGCCAGCCGACAAGCAGCCCGGGAATCGCGGCGGCGAGGCCGAGCTCGACGACCATCACTCGGTTCAGCGTGGAAGTCATCAGGATGACGATGGCGCCGAGCGAAGTCTGCACGAGGCCGAGACGGATGATGCCGAGCCAGCCAAACGAAGGGGAGAGGCCCGCGCTCATACGGCGATCGACCAGGGCTGGACGGCAAAGGCGCTGACAAGCATTCCGAGTACGAACAATGTGACCCCGGTAGCGCTGTACCAGATCGCCTTGCCGCGCGGATCATTGAGCAGGTCGATCATCAGCAGCAGCTGCGCGCAGAGTAGGCCGATGATGGCGACCGCGTGGAAGGGTTTGCCGATCCAGGCGAGCATGAAGATCACCGCGACCTGCGAGACCCCCATGATGACGCAGGCGACCAGCGCCGCCCGGTCCGGGCCAAGCTGCGCGGGCAGGGAGCGTACGCCCATCACCCGGTCGCCTTCGATGGATTTGAAATCGTTGAGCGTCATAATTCCATGCGCGCCGACCGAATAGGCGAGCGCAAGGAAGATGATCAGTGGATGGGGAAACGCACCGAGCATGACCGCGGCGCCGGTGAACCAGGAGATGCCTTCATAAGAAATCCCGACCGCCGCATTGCCCCACCAGCCATTCATTTTCAGCCGCAGAGGCGGAGCGCTGTACGCCCAGGCGAAGAACACGCCGACGAGGGTTGCCGCGAAGGCCCAGATGCCGAGCGCGAGGCCAAGCAGAAGGGAAAGGCCCGACCAGATGATCGCCAGATAGAGGCCCCACCGGCCGGGAATCCGCCCCGACGGGATCGGCCGGTTCGGCTCGTTGATCGCGTCGACATGCCGGTCATACCAGTCGTTCACCGCCTGGCTTGAGGCGCACACCATTGGGCCCGCGAGCAGCATGCCGCCGAGCAGGAGATGCATGTTTCCGAAGAAGGGCTGGCCACTCGAAACGGCGCCGCACATGAAGGCCCACATCGCCGCAAACCAGGTGACCGGCTTGAAAAGTTCCAGCACGGCAGCCGGTTTTGGAAGCTCGTGGGACTGCGCTGGAATGGGCGTGTGGAGCATGCCTCACGCTAGTGTTGACGCTGACGAGTGTCAACTTAGATTGACGCTTAAGAAGGCTGATTTTCGACCGCTCGGCAGGCGAATAATATGTCGCGGAAAGCCAGACAGATCAGGCCTTGTCGTCGATTCCGAAGCGCTTGAGCTTGGAATAGAGGCCCTGACGGCTTAGGCCCAGGATTTCGGCGGCGGAGGCGCGGTTGTCGTCGGTCAGCTTCAGGGCCGCCTCGACGCAAAGACGTTCGATCAGAGTGGTCGAATCGCGCACGATGTCCTTCAGCGGCATGCGGCCGACGAGGTTCGTCAGGTGATCGACGGAGCGCGGCAATTCCTCGCCAGGGGCCGGTTCGATGGAGAAGCGGCGCGTCACGATGCGGACCGAGAAGGCATAATAGATAGGCCGCGAAATGCTGGTGGACACGGCAGAGACTTCGACCTGCTCTTCGGCATTGAACCGGTCGCGCAATACGGTTGCGAAATTGCGCGCGGTGCCGTTTGTTTTCAAAGTCGAGATCAGGACGTTCAGATCGGTGGTCGAGCGGCCGAGGTATTGCGACAGGCGCGCACCGGTCGCGTGTTCCTCTTCACTGAGATGCGCCATCTCTAAGAAGGCGCGGTTGGCGGCGAGGATACGCAGGTCCTCATCGGTGACGACGAATGCATCGGGCAGATCTTCAAGCGCGCGCAGCAACTGGGCGCGGTCGCCATCACTCTGGTGCGAGCCAATTCCCTCGCCGCCGATTCTGATCACGAGGCGGGCGTCGAGGCCTTGTCCGAACACGGACGCTGTCAGATCCACCTTGTTGCCGTTTGCAAGTTCGGTCTTGTCAGCGGTCGCTTTCCCGGTCGCGAGCGCCTTGGCGGCCATGCGTTAAACGGCGCTCGCTGC
>JBGTKN010000487.1:0-3161 GCA_041744615.1 Hyphomonas sp.
ACCTTCCCCGAAATCGCCCGCGGCCTGGACCAGACCCACCGTGTCGCCGAAGGCTACCGCGCCGACATCCTCCTGCGATGGGGCGACCCGCTCTGGGCCGACAGCCCCGCCTTTGATCCGTTGAACCAGACGGACGAAGCCCAGCGCCGCCAGTTCGGTTACAACTGCGACTATGTAGGCTTCGTCCCGCTTGATCCGGATACGGACGGCTCAACGCGCGGCCTGCTCTGCGTTAACCATGAGTACACCTCCACCAACCTGATGTTTCCGGGTGTCACAACCGGCTATCCCGCCTCGGTCACGCGCGAGATCGCGCTCACCGAGATCGCTGCGCATGGCGGCACCATTGCCGAAATCCGCCGAACCGCCGAAGGCTGGCGCCCGGTCCTCGGCTCGCCTTTCAACCGCCGCCTCACGGCCGATACGCCGATGCAGCTCACCGGCCCCGCCGCCGGCCATCCGCGCCTCGTCACGGGCGAAGACCCCACAGGCTCAGCCGTTCTCGGCACGATGAACAACTGCGCGGGCGGCATCACGCCCTGGGGCACGTATCTGATGGCCGAGGAGAACATCAACGGCAACTTCCTCGGCGTGCTCCCGGAAGGCCATCCGGAGGCGGATAATCACAAGCGCATGGGCGTGCCCGGCGGTTGGTACCAGTGGGGCAGGCACTTTGACCGTTTCGACATTTCAAAAGCGCCAACCGAGCCCAACCGATTCGGCTGGATCGTCGAAGTCGATCCGAAGGCCCCCGGCTCGACCCCGAAGAAACGCACCGCCCTTGGCCGTTTCAAGCACGAGGGCGCCGAAAGCGTCGTTGCCCCAGATGGCCGCGTCGTCCTCTACTCCGGCGATGACCAGCGCTTCGACTATGTCTACAAATTCGTCACGAAAGACCGCTTCATCCCCGGCAAGACCACAAGCGACTCAAACCTCCTCGACGAAGGCACGCTCTATTGCGCCCGGTTCAACGATGATGGCACACTTGCGTGGCTCCCCCTCGTCTTCGGCACAGGCCCGCTGACGCGCGCCAACGGATTTTATTCGCAGGCGGACGTAGTCATTGAAGCCCGCCGCGCCGGCGACCTGCTCGGCGCCACCCCGATGGACCGCCCGGAAGACATAGAGCCCGATCCTAGATCCGGCCGCGTCTATGTCATGCTCACCAACAATGACCGCCGGAAACCCGGCGAGGAAAACGCGGCCAACCCCCGCCATTCCAACCGCTTCGGCCATATCATCGAGATCACCGAACCGGGCGGCGACTTCACCTCCGAAACCTCGACCTGGGAAATCCTCGTCCGCTGCGGCGACCCGTCCATCGCCGAGGTCGGCGCCACATGGAATCCCCTCGCCACGGAAAACGGCTGGCTCGCCAGCCCCGACAATTGCGCGGTCGACGCCCAGGGCCGCCTTTGGGTCTCCACCGACGGCAATGACGATACCGGCGCCGCCGACGGCCTCTGGGCCATCGAAACCGATGGCAAACGCCGCGGGACCGGCCGCCACTTCTTCCGCTGCCCCATTGGCGCCGAACTCTGCGGCCCGCGCTTCACCGCCGACGGCGAAACCCTCTTCCTAGCCGTCCAGCACCCCGGTGACGGCGAAGGCGCCAGCTACGAATTCCCCACCACCCGCTGGCCCGATTTCGGCACCGCGCCCCCACGCCCGAGCGTCATGGTCATTACACGGACGGATGGCGGTGTAATCGGCGGCTAGGCTTCTTTACCCCTCTCCCGCCTCTCGGGAGAGGAGGGGCTCACCGCGCAGTGATGGGAGGTGAGGGCCTTTGCCCCAATTCCTACTGCCGCAGTAACACCCGCGAATCCTCGTCCCCGGTAATCACCAGCGCGCCATCCTCGGCAAACCGCCAGCTGAGGTCGCCCGACAGCGCGCCGACATATTTCGTCTCCTGGTTCGCCAGCGCCGGCGCCGTGCACGCCCGCCGCGTCATCGCCAGCGGCGAGAGGGTCAGCTTGTGTCCGTCCACGGAATAGGTGCCGGTGAAACTGTTGCAATTGGTCGAGCCGCTCACCCGCCCATCGGCGCCAAACGTCAGCGTCAGGCGCGAATTGTCGATGATGCCCGTCCGGTTGATGTCCTCGACGATCCATTCGGCGCCCTGCAGCAGGGCCGGGTCGCCAGCCACGGCGCCGGTCAGGACCGGCGACGCCACGAAGCCCACACCGTTCGCCCCGGTGATCGTCAGCCGGCCAAGCCCGTCCACGCTTGCCGTAGCCGGTCCGGACAGGATCGCCGCAAAGGCGGTCTCCTGCGCCATGATGCCGTCACCCATGCAGGCCATCTTGGTCATGCCGACGCCGGAGAAGGTCACCGCGCCGCGCGTCTGCGCATAGTTGCCGAAGAAGCGGTTGCATCCGGTCGTGCCGTTGATCTGTCCGTCCGCGGTGAACGCGATGCTCGGCTCGCTGCCGGACACGACCGCAACCCCGCCCATCCCTTCGACTGTCCAGTTCGTGCCGGCCAGATCCAGCTCCGGCGCCCGCATCGCCGTAATCTCCGTCCCGTTCGCGCCGGTCAGTGTCAGCCCGCCGTCCGCGTTCACCAGATAGGTCGCATCCCCCTGCAGCGCCGCGCCGAGCGCGCTCTCCTGCCGGTTCGACGCGTCCGAAAGGCACGCCATCATCGTCATCATGATCGGTGTGAAGCTCACCTTCGCACCGGTCTGCGTGTACCCGCCATTGAACCGGTTGCACCCGCCGAAGCCCGACACGCGGCCATCCTCGCCGAACGAGATCGTCGGCGGCTTCTCTCCGGTCACCGGTGCGCCGCCGATCGAGGTGATGATCCACTCGCCCCCGCCCAGCGGCGATGCCGGCGGCTCATACGGCGTCACTTTCACCATCACCAGTTCGCCCAAGTCGATACGGCTGGCCACGCCCGCCGGCACGCGGTGCACCGTGTCGGTCGTCCATAGCAGCGACGCATCCGGCCCCAGCACGGTCGCGCGCACCGTATAGGTCATGCGCGCATCAAGCGGCGCCGAAGGGCGCAGCGAGAATGTCTTCGGCACGCCGCCCTCGTCCAGCGGCGCGGACCATTCGGCCAGCGTGATCGCCGAGGCATCGGTCCGCGAGGTATCCTGCAACACAACCTTCAGCACCGATCCCTCCGGCGCCATCATCCGTTCACGGTAGGTT
>JBGTKN010000488.1:0-8063 GCA_041744615.1 Hyphomonas sp.
TGGCAGTCTCGAGATTGCGCGCAAGATGTCCAAGGCGCGCGGCATCCTCAAGGGCGACGACCTCGCCAGGATGTTCGCCTGGATGCGGCCGAATGACCTAATCTGGAACTACGTCGTCAACAATTACCTGATGGGCGAAGACCCGCCGCCGTATGACGTGCTCTTCTGGAACAATGACACGACGAATCTGCCGGCGCAGTTGCACTCCGATTACCTCGATATCGCGCTGCACCAGCCGTTCGATCATCCGGGTACGGTCGATGTTGCCGGGCACAAGGCGGACCTGACGAAAGTTACAGCCGATGCGTTTGTGGTCGCAGGCCTTACCGACCACATCACGCCGTGGAAAGCATGCTACCGGACACCGGCGCTGCTCGGTTCGGAAAATATCGAGTTCATCCTATCCTCCAGCGGCCACCTGCAGTCACTGATCAATCCGCCAGGTAATCCGAAGGCGAAATATTTCCGCAGCACCCAGATGAAGCCGACGCCCGACGAGTGGGCGGCAAGCGCCGAGGAGCACAACGGTTCCTGGTGGCCGCGCTGGGGTGAATGGTTGAAGGAACGCTCGGGTCCGCTCAAGGCGGCTCCCACGAATGTCGGCAACGAAGCCTTCCCGGCACAATATGCGGCCCCGGGCCGTTACGTATTCAACGACTGAGGACTGCCGAATGGCCAGCTACATACGCATGCCGGAAATCACGATGCAGGACGTCGAAGGCGTCATGCTGCGCACGGCATACTGGGAGAAGCCGGAAAGCAGCAACGCACTGCCGCTGGTCTTCTTCAACGGCATCGGGGCTAACCTGGAGCTGACGCTCGCACTGGGCGATATGTTTCCGGACCGCGAAATCCTCACGTTTGACGTGCCCGGCGTGGGCCTCAGCCCCGTCACGCAGTGGCCTTACCGCCACTGGATGGCCGCGCGCTGGGCCCGCAAACTGAGCGACCGGCTGGGCTTCGACGTGGTCGATGTGATGGGTGTTTCGTGGGGCGGGGCGCTCGCCCAGCAGTTTGCCTTCCAGTACCGCAACCGCGTCAACCGGCTGATCCTCTGCGCCACTTCTTCCGGCATGACGATGATCCCGGGCCGTCCAGCTTCGCTGTCGCGCATGGTCGATACGCGCCGCTACACCGATCCCGAATTCATGCGCGAGAACTTCGCCACGCTCTATGGCGACGTGGCAGACGAGTCCGCGGGCCGCCATATCGACGGCCTTCTGCCGCCGGATCCCAAGGGCTATCTATACCAGCTCCTCGCCTTCGCCGGCTGGTCGAGCCTGCCATTCATCCGTTTCCTCAAGATGCCCACACTCGTGATGATGGGCGACAAGGACAGCATCGTGCCGTTGGTCAACGGCCAGATCCTCAGCTGGGCTCTGCCGGATGCGCGCCTGCACGTGGTGGAAGGCGGCGGCCACCTGTTCCTCGTCACTCGCGCCGCCGAGACGGCAAATGTGATCAACACCTTCCTTCGGGAACCGGCCCTGCGCGCGGCAAAGGCGGCCTAGTCGTTCATCAGCCGCTCGGCTTCGATCCGCACGGCGCCATAATCGACCTTGCCGGTGCCGAGCACAGGTATATGCCCAACCTTGAACACGCGCCGCGGCACGGAAATTTCCGGTACACCGTGCGCCTGTGCCCAGGTCAGTATCGGCGTACGCGCGGCTTCAGGTGCTTCACTCAGCAACACGACCTGCTCACCCTTGCGCGGATCAGGCAGCGTCACGGCGGCGTGCATATGGTCCGGCCATACGGCGGCCGCACAATTCTCGACAACCGCCAGCGACACCATTTCGCCGCCAATCTTGGCAAAGCGCTTCACCCGGCCGAGGATGCGGATGAACCCGTCGGCATCGATGTCGACGATGTCGCCGGTATCATGCCAGCCATCGATCAGCTTTTCGATTGCGCCGGGGTTCGACGGGCGCAGATAGCCCATCATGATATTCGGCCCACGGATATGCAGGCGCCCGCCTTCCGGCATACCTTCCACAGGTACGAGCTTTGATTCCATACCCGCCATCAGGCGGCCGACCGTACCCGGACGGTTGTTCTCCCACTGGTTCGCAGCGACCACGGGTGAGGCCTCGGTGGCGCCATAGCCTTCGAGAATCTCGATATTGAACTTGCGCCGAACATAGTCTCGCGTCTCGTCCTTCACCCGCTCCGCGCCGCAGACGGCGAGCCGAATGGAATCCATGTCGCCGTCTGCCCCCGTGCGGGCGTATTGCGAGATGAACGTGTCGGTGGCCAACAGGATCGTCGCGCCGCTCTCGCGGATCCGCCGGACGATTTCCTTCGGCTGCAACGGGGAGGGGTGGAAGATTACCTTGATGCCGGCGATCAGTGGCAACAGCGCGCCGACCGTCAGGCCGAAGCAGTGGAAGGTCGGCAGCGGATTGAACACGATGTCCGTATCCGGACTAAGCCCGATATGCGCGCGCACCTGTTCGACGTTCGCCATGACGTTCTCGTGGCTGAGGACCACGCCTTTCGGCTCGCCCTCTGTGCCCGAGGTGAACAGGATCACGCCGGGTTGCTTGTGGCTGAGCGCCGCGCCGACGACGGTCGGCAGTATCGGGCCGGCGATCGCGGCGAGCTTGTCGCCTATCGACAGCTTCTCACGCACGTCTTCCAGATAGATGATCTCCACCGCTTTCGAGAGTTCCGAGATCAGGTCTTCCAGGCCACCGAGTTCAACAAACTTGTGCGCCGTGATCAGACGCTTCACCTTGGCGGCACGCATCGCAGCCTTCAGGTTCTTCGACCCGGCCGTGAAGTTCAGCATCGCTGGAACACGGCCATAGGCAGTCAACGCGAAAAAGCCGATCACCGCGCCCGCCCCGGTCGGCAGCATCACGCCGACTGATTCGCCGCGCTTCGTGCCCTTCTTGAGTGCGGAGCCGAGGCCGAACGAGGCTCGGATTAGCTCCTTGTAGGTCAGGATGCGCTCATCCCCGTCGACGAGCACGGGCTTGCTGGCGCCAAATTCCCGAGCCGCCCGGATAAGGCCGATAAAGAGATTCGTTCGCGTGCGTTCCGGCTTGTACGCCAGTGGAGCCGGCACAAGCGGCTGGAGCGATTGCTGCATCGGGTAAGGCCCTGACTCGTTTCGTCCCGTTGTTTTTGTAACATTCTGTCATCTAGCGTCATGCAAGCAAGCAATATTGCAAGTCTGCATACGCAGCCTGCGCAATGAGCGGCTTGCTGAATCGGCTGCCGGGCGCCATTTTGGCGGCAATGGCAAACCTCATCGACCTGAAAAACAACGCCCCGCGCCCGCGCCACCCTGAGAAACAAGGGCGGCCGGACACACCCTTGATGCGAAAACCGGACTGGATTCGCGTCAAGGCACCGACATCCCAGGGCTATGCCGACACGCGCGCCATCGTGAAGTCGAAAGGCCTGGTCACGGTTTGCGAGGAAGCGGGCTGCCCCAACATCGGCGAATGCTGGGACAAGAAACACGCGACGATGATGATTCTCGGCGATGTGTGCACCCGTGCCTGTTCCTTCTGTAACGTGGCGACAGGCAAGCCGAACCCGGGCGTAGACGGCGATGAGCCGCGCCGGGTGGGCGAGGCGGTCGCCGAGATGGGCCTCAGCCATGTCGTCATCACCTCTGTGGACCGCGACGACCTCGAAGACGGCGGCGCGATGCACTTCGTCAACACGATCGATTCCATCCGCGAGCGCGCTCCCGGCGCCACCATCGAAATCCTGACGCCGGACTTCCTGCGCAAGGATGGCTGGGAGAACCGCGTCATCGACGCAAAGCCCGACGTGTTCAACCACAATCTCGAAACCGTGCCGCGCCTTTACCTGACGATCCGTCCAGGTGCGCGCTATTTCCATTCCCTCCGCCTGCTGCAGAAAGTGAAGGACCGCGATCCGTCGCAGTTCACCAAGTCCGGCCTGATGGTAGGCCTGGGCGAGACGAAGGAAGAAGTGATGCAGGTGATGGACGACATGCGCTCGGCGGGCGTCGACTTCATCACTATCGGCCAATACCTGCAGCCGACCCGCAAACATGCCGCCATTGACCGTTTCGTCACGCCAGACGAATTCCGGTCGTACGAGGAAATCGCGCGGTCAAAAGGGTTCCTGATGGTCTCAGCCAGCCCGCTGACGCGCTCCAGCCACCATGCCGGCGAAGATTTTGCGAAGCTGCGGGCCGCGCGCGAAGCGCAACTCGCCGCACACAAGTAGGGCATGCCGCGTTTCTTGAAATCCATCCGCGTGCCCTATGGCCCGGCGGAATGTTTCCAGCTGGTGTCCGACATCGCGAAGTATCCGGACTTCATCCGCTGGATCACGGCCATGCGCGTATCCGGCAAACGCGAAATCCAGCCCGGCGTCACCGAATGCCAGGGCGAGGCGATGGTTGGGTTCAAGGGCTTCACAGAGCGGTTCACCACGCAGGTGGTCGCCGACGAGGCGGCTGCCCGCGTGACAGCCTCCCTGGTACGCGGCCCGTTTCGCAAACTCTTCGCCGAATGGCGCATCTTCGAAACGGTCGGCGGCGCGACTGACATCTCCCTCGAGATCGACTACGAGTTCCGCAACCCGGTCATCGGCTTTCTCGCCGCGGCGAACCATGACCTCGCGACGGATCGCATCCTGAACGCCTTTCTGATTGAAGCGCAGCGGCGTTTCGGGAAGAGTGCCGTTCAATAGGGGGAACCCGGATGATAGACCTGAATGGTATCGCCCATATCCAGCTTTCGGTCAGCGACCTGAAGCGCAGCCGCGATTTCTATCACCGGATCTTGCACCAGACCTTCGGCATGACGATCCAGTATGACGATGAGACCACGTTCTACTGTATCGGCGGACGAACTGGCATCGTGATCCGCCCGATCAGCGAAGCAAACCGCGGTGCGGCGTTCGACCAATGGCGCGTCGGACTTCACCATTTCTGTTTCCGGCTTCGCTCGCGCGAAGACATCGAAAGCCTGTACAACGTGCTGGTCGACATGGACGCGCGCATCATCCGGCCGCCGGAGCCCGGACCCTGGGCGCCGGGCTATCATTCCGTGCTGTGGGAAGACCCGGACGGCATTCGGCTGGAAGCCGTGTTCATTCCGGGCGCCGACAACCTGGCGGTCATAACGGACAAGCCGCTCATCCCGCCGACGAACTAACGCATCTGCGCCTGAATGAGATTCAGCGCCGTCTCGACCGCCGCCATCCGGATCGCAACACGACTGATCTCGCCCAACTGCAGATGCTCGTGGATGATCGCCCGGTTCTCCCGGGCGCAGGCTATGTGTACGGTGCCGACGGGTTTCATCTTCGTGCCGCCGCCGGGGCCGGCGACGCCGGTAATGCCCACGGCAATGTTGGCGCGGCTGTTTCCCAGCGCACCTTCGGCCATCATACGCGCGACCGGTTCGGACACAGCGCCGTAGTCTGCCAGCGCGTCGCCCGGCACGCCGAGCATCTCTTCCTTGGCGCGGTTCGAATAGGTGACGAAGCCTCGCTCGAACACGCTCGATGAGCCCGGGATTTCGGTGAACAGCGCCGCGAGCAGGCCGCCGGTACAGCTTTCGGCGGTCGCGATCTTCAGGCGCGCCTGTTCGGCGTCGTCGAGGATCAGCAGGGCGAGATTGCGCAGGCGTTCTGGAAACATGGCGCTTACCTACAGGCCGATCAACGACCCGTGAAGACCGGTTCGCGTTTCTCGATGAAAGCTGCGGCGCTTTCCTTCGCGTCCTCCGTCTGCATAAGCTTGCGGATCTCGGTGATCGCCCATTTGCCGGTGTCGCGCCAGTCAGGGTCGAGCGTGCGGCGAAGGCCTGCCTTCAGCGCTTTCACAGCCTGTGGCGGATTGGCGGCGATCTTCTCGGCAATGGTGAGCGCGGTCGGCAGAAGGTCCGCCTGCGCTACGACGCGGCTGACAAGGCCGATCTCTTTCGCCTCGGCGGCGTCAATGATGTCGCCCGTGAACAGCAGCTCGCTCGCCTTTTCCCGGCCCACGAGTTGCGCCAGCCGGCCTAGTCCCGGCGCGTCGCAGCAGAGCCCGCGCTTGACGAAAATCTCGCCCCACTTCGCGGTGTCCGCCATCACGCGGATATCCGCCATGATCGACAGCTCCGCCCCCCAGCCGAGTGCAAAGCCGTTGACGGCCGCTATCACCGGAATGTCCGTATGCAGAAGGGCGTCCGCCGCCGGGGTCAGTCCGCCGGTGTCCTTGGCCTTCGCCGCCCGCTCGGGCGTCACCGGAGCGCCCTTGGACAGGATCTTCTTCACATCATCGCCGGAACAGAACGCCCGCGTGCCCGAACCCGTGATGACGATAACCCGCGCCTCGGAAGTGCGCACAGAATTCTCCAGCGCATCATAAAGCTCGTAATCGAGAGAGTTCATTGCCTCAGGTCGGTTCAAGGTCAGAACGGTAACGTGACCGCGATGCTCGGTGAGCAGGATATCGGACATGGCGTTTCTCCCGGGAATGTTGTGCCGGAGAGTGTCACGAAGCAGGCAGGCTGAAAATGTTGCCGCCGGGTCAGCGCAACGGCGCGAGCACCGCAATCGCCTCGGCCGCAATGCCTTCGCGCCGTCCCGTGAAGCCGAGGCCTTCGGTGGTGGTCGCCTTCACGCTGACGGCGTCGAGGGGGAGGCCAAGGAGTTCGGCAGTTCGGGCGCGCATCGCCTCGCGGTGGGGTTTTACCCTTGGTGCTTCGCAGATCACGGTGATGTCGCAGCTGTCGATCCGGTAGCCCCTGGATTCTGCGAGAAACTGAGAATGTTTGAGAAAGATTCCACTATCGGAGTCCTTCCAGCGAGAATCAGACGGCGGGAAATGATCACCAATATCACCCAGAGCGACGGCTCCGAGGATGGCATCGGTCAGCGCATGCCATCCGGCGTCGGCATCCGAGTGACCCTTCAGCTTGGCACTGTGCGGAATTTTGACACCGCAAAGCGTGACATGATCCCCCGGTTCAAACTCGTGTACATCAAACCCCTTGCCAACACGCGGAACACCTGAAGGCGCAAGCAGACGGCTCATCATGTCGAAGTCCTCAGGGTAGGTTATCTTGGTAAGGCGAAGGGAGCCCGCAACCAGCGTGACCCGCGCGCCTGCCGACTCGACCGCCGCGAGATCGTCCACAAGGTCTGGCCCGGCCGCTGCCAGCGCGCTTCGCAAGGAGCCGAGACGGAAAGCCTGCGGGGTCTGCACGCGGTAAAGACCTGCCCGGTCTAGGGTTTTCAGGCGGCCTTCCTTTTCAGTCTTCAGGGCATCGGACACAGGCAGGGCAGGCGCCGCCGCGTCAGAAAAATCGAGCGCGTCGATCAGCCCATTGATCATGACTTCATCAATGCCAGGCCGGGCCGCATCATGGATCAGCACCTTGGCGTCATCCGGCAGGTCCAGAGCCGCGAGCCCGCTCAACACCGATTGCGTACGCGTCGCACCCGGCTCCGCCCGGTTGAACCGCTGCCCGGCGCCCGGCGCACCCACATCCTCGCTGGCGACCACCACAATGTCAGTCACTGCCGGATGGTGCGAAAACGCGTCGATGGACCAGTCCACCACCCGCCGACCCAGCAAGGCCTGCCACTGCTTGGGCGCATCTGCGCCAGCCCGGAGACCTTTGCCTCCGGCAACGATAAGAACAGCTACGCGAGTCATCGCCTTGCTTCTAATCGAGCCATTCCGGTGTGACTATACTGCCGCAGGAAACTCGCCTTCTGCACGAATATTGTGCTGCTCATGATTTGTGCGCTTGCCCGTGCGGCAAAAGTCGTGAAGATAGTGTAATGATCAATTTTAAGGCACCTCGGGTTTGGCTGGCGCCGATGTCGGGCGCAACGGACGCTCCGATGCGCCGGCAAGCCGTACGATTTGGCGCGCCGGCAGTGGTCTCCGAAATGGTCGCGGGTGAGACGCTTGCCAAGGCCCGGCCGGACGTGGTTCGCCGCACCTGCCGGCATGAGGGCGCGGGTCTCTGGATCGTCCAGCTTGCTGCGCGTCGCCCCGGCGACATGCTGCAGGGCGCGCGCCTGATGTCGAAAGCGGGCGTGGATGTCATCGACATCAATATGGGTTGCCC
>JBGTKN010000489.1:0-10118 GCA_041744615.1 Hyphomonas sp.
AATGCCGGCTATGACATCACCGACAACATCACCACGCGGTTTTATGTCAGCGCCAATGACATCAATCAGGAACTGCCCGGCGCGCTGAACCTTGCCACCGTGCTGTCGAATCCGAAGCAGGGCAACTTTGCCGGCGACCAGGCCCGCGACATCAACTCACTCCGTATACAGAACCAGACGCGCATAGATCTGGGGAACTCGAACCTCGCCGTCGGTATATGGCGGAACGACAAGTCGCTGTATCACCCGATCTTCCAGGTTATCGATAACGAGTCAGTCGATCAGGGCGTCTGGACCCGCTATGAGTGGGAGAACGGTCCCTTTGCACTCACGCTTGGCGCGGAGGGCCGCACAGGCGAGACGGATTCCAAACGCTTCGTCAACATCAACGGCGCACGCGGCGCCCAGACCGTGCAGGCCGATCAGGACGCCTGGACGCGCAACGTCTATGCCGAAGGCCGCTACGCCGCGACCGACAAGCTGACGTTCATCGCCGGCGCCATCTTCGCGGAGGGCAACCGCGAGCAACACCTGACGCTGAACAACGGCCTGCCGGTCAATGTGCGCGGCAGCGCCGACTTCGAAGAATTCTCGCCGAAGTTCGGCGCGCTTTATAAACTCTCGACCGATGTCCAGCTTTACGCGAACTATAGCCGCTCGGCTGAATTCCCTGGCTTCTCGGAAGTCGCGCAGGTCGCGAACTTCGTGCCGGTGGACGCGCAGACGGCCTGGACGGCAGAGATCGGCGCGCGCGGCGCCGCAGGTATCGCCGCCTGGGATGTGTCGGTCTACTCGGCGGATATCGACGGCGAGATGCTGCAGTTCACGGTCGGCCCGGACATACCCGCAACGACGTTCAACGCCGACAAGACCCGCCACCAGGGCCTCGAAGCCGGGCTGTCGCTGGAACTGTCGGAGCACTTCACGCTCCGCCAGGTCTATCAGTATTCGGATTTCGCCTTCCGGGGCGATGCCCAGTACGGCGACAACACACTTCCGGTAATTCCGGCACATGTCTACCGGACGGAGCTCAAGTTTGCGGCCGGCCGGTTCAGTCTTGCGCCGAACCTCGAATGGCTTCCCGAAGGGCCGTATGCGGACTATAATAGCACGACCCGGACTGACGGCTATACACTTTTCGGCGTGACCGCGAGCCTGAAGGCGACCGACAGTATCGACTTTTTCCTCGATGGCCGAAACCTTGCCGACGAGAAAGCCGTCGGCGATGTCGGCGCGGTGGTCACGGCGACGCCTGCTTCGGTCATCTACTATCCCGTCGAACGCCGCGCCGTGTTTGGCGGCATCCGCGCGAGGTTCTGATACATGGCCAGCGCCGTTCGCACAACGCTTCATCACCGCGTCTGGCGCTGGCACTTCTTCGCCGGGCTGATGGTGATTCCCTTCGCCGTCATCCTGGCGCTGACGGGGGCCATCTACCTCTTCAAGCCGCAATTCGATGCGGCGGTCGAAGCCCGCATCAACGCGCGCGCTGCGCCGCTGGCAGGAGACATCCTGCCGGCGGACGCGCTCGTCGCGGCGGGCCTTGCCGCCTATCCGGGCGGCAAATTGGCAAAACTCACCTTGCCATCGGATGGAGCGGATCCGACGGTCGAAGTCGACATCCGCGGCGAGGCAGGCCCTCGCACGCTCTGGGTGGACCGCACGACCGCCGAAGTCCTCCACAATACCTCAACGCCCGGCCGCTTCATGAACTTCGTCAAGCGCATCCACGGCACCTTGCTGGCGGGGGATCGCGGCTCGCTCGTCGTCGAGATCATGGCAAGCTGGATGATCATTCTCATCGTCACCGGCGTGTATCTCTGGTGGCCGCGCGGGACCGCGTGGTGGCGCGTGTTCGTGCCGAAGTTCGGCGAAGGGCCGGGCAGGCGGGAGACCTGGCGCAAGGTGCACGGCATGGGCGGCGCCTGGATCGGCGGCGTCGTGCTGGCCATCCTGTTTTTCGGCCTGCCCTGGACGCAGGTCTGGGGTGACGGTTTCAACAAGGCCAAAGACCTCGCGGGCCTGAAAGCGCCGGGGCAGGAATGGTTCGTCACGCTCGAGTCCGGAAATCCGCAGGCGGATCACTCGATGCACGACATGCATGCCGGTATGGATCATGGCACTGGTGCCGAACTCTGGGATCAGGGCAAGGCCTCGGATGAGGTCGGCGTGCAGTCAGCCTCGGCGGGCGCCGGCGCAGTCGCCCCGCTCTCCCTGCAGGCGGTGCTCGATCTGGCCGCGCCGGAGCGCTATGCGGCCCCGGTGGAAGTGCAGCCGCCCCGCGGCGAGAACGGCGTCTGGACGATCCGCTCGATGGCCGCCTCCCGGCCGGACCGTATCACCGTCCACCATGACCGCTGGACCGGCGCAGAACTGATGCGCATAGAGTTCACCGATCACAATCCGGTCGACCGGTTCATGGCGCTCGGCGTTGCCTTCCATGAAGGCGCGCTGTTCGGCGGGCTCAACCAGGCCGTCGGCGTGATCGCCACGCACGGCGTCATCCTGCTCAGCGTCACCGGCGGTATCATGTGGTGGCGCCGCCGGCCGAAAGGCCGCCTCGGCACGCCGCCGATGCCGGCCGACAAGCGGCTCGCCGTTGGCGTCGTCGTGCTGATCCTGGCGCTCTGCCTGTTCTTGCCGATGGCCGGTGTGACGCTTCTGGCAGCCCTGGTGATCGACGGGCTGACCTCGGCCGGAAACCGCTTGCGCCGAAAACCAGCCTAGAGTCCCCAGGCGTCGGCGAGGATACCGGCGAGCTTCTCCGTCCGCTTGCGGACGATCTCCGGCGTCCAGGCATCCTGTTCCATCAGGTCGCGGGTCAGGGCGAAGGCCTGACCGCCGCCGCCATTGAAGTAGATTTCCTTCTTGGCGCGGTAGTCGAGCCGGTCGGCTTTCTGGTTGACCCTGGTGGTCAGCAGCACGAAGTTGCCGATCGTGTCGCACTGTTCGCGGCGGCGCGAGGCGTCCGGCCATGTGTCAAGCCAGTGGCTGTCATCCGGTATGGTGCGCGGCAGAACGTGTTCGACGGTTGCGTCCGATTCCGGCGGAATGGTCCGCCCTCCCGCCAGCGCCGCGCACAGGCGCAGTGCAATCGCCCGGCGCTGCCCGAAGGTGGCAAAACGGCCGATCAACCGTTCACGGACTTTCTTGCCCTCATCGCGCGAGATGGCGAACGGTCCGGACTTGGACAGCAGCACGCGGTCATTGCGCACCGCCTCGGTGACGCGCGAAAAGCGGCGGCTGCGCTGGTCACGGTCATGGATCAGCAACTGCGTGACATAGGACAGGCGTTCGAGATTCTGAAAGAATTCTAGCGCGGCGGCATCATCGACACCGCGTTCAGCGAGGAAGTGCAGCGCCGGCGCGCGCCAGTTCTGCTGCTCGAGCGCGCGCATCTGGTGCAGGCAATTGGCAATCGCATCGGCGCGAGGGCTTTCCTCGAGCTGCGCGGTCTCTATCTGGCGGTAGGCGCGCACATAGGCCGGCAAGATCTCGTCGAGAAACTTGCGCGCATCGAATTTAGCCAGCGCACCCTTCTGGAATGCAGCGACAATATCGCCCTTGGTGCCGCGGTCGAAGATGGTGCGGATCTGACGCAATAAGTCGTCGAACGCCGTACCGCCGAGGGTCGCTTCATGCTCGGCCCAGCGCTCGGCATAGCGCGCAGCTTCCAGGGAGGAAAACCTGGCGCGTTGGAACAGCTCGGTCTTGATGATGTCGTGCGCGCCCGGCTCTTTCCCGCGAGTGTTCAGAACACGGAATACCTTGAAGCCCTGATCCTTGTTGTCAACGACGACCCGCACAAGCGCGCAACCTTTCATTACGATCTCGGTCAGTGCGCGCCGCCGGGCTGGCTCAACTCCGCCAAGTTCCTTGTGGAAGACCGCCGCATTGGCCAACATGCGCGCCTGACTCTCGCTCTCGCCGGGATCTGCGTCGAGCACCAGGGTTGCGCCGTTGCGCTGGATCGTGTCGCGAAAGAAGGCGCCGTCCTGGTAGTTCAGCGCGATACGCCAGTTGGCGCCTTCGCCGAGAATCGGGCGGGCCTCGTCGGCGATCAACGCGTGCAGCGCGCGCGCCCGGTCCTTGTCGGGCTCAAGATCGCGCAGCACGCAGAGCAGGATGGTCAGCGTGGTGAGGCGCTGCTGGCCATCGACAATTTCCAGCACGCCGGGCTCCTCACCGTGAACGAACACGACCGCTCCGATGAAGTGCGCAATCTGAGCGTCGGTCGCTTCCTGCAGGTCGCCCAGCAGATCGATCGCCTCGGTCTCGCCCCAGGAATAGCTGCGCTGGTAAGGCGGCATGCGGAGGCGCTCGCCCGGCGCAAACACATCGCTCAGTGAACTTTCCTGCGCGCGGACGCCGAGATGCATGCCTCTACCCTTCTACAAGCCCACTCACTAGCGCTTGCCAAAGGCGTTCACAACGAGACATGAACGGTAAGCAATGTAATTCACGGTAGAGTGTGACGGGAGAGTAACGCCATGCGGCTGGTGCGGTTCGAACTCGGTGGGCGTTCGGCTTATGGCCGGCTCGAGGGCGACATGATCCAGCCTGTTGAAGGCGCAACACTCAGCGAGGCGCTGGCCGGCAAACGCACCGTCCCGCCGGTTGCGCTGGGTTCGGTGCACTTGCTTGCACCGGTCTCGCGGCCGGGAAAGATCCTGGGCATCGGCGTCAACTACGCCGCCCACGCCGCTGAGAGCGTGAGCTTCGTCAACACCTCGAAGCCCGACGTGCAGAAATGGTTCAACAAGCAGGCAACTGCCACCAACGGACCCTTTGACGATGTCCACCTGCCGAAGGTCTCGGCGCAGCTCGACTATGAAGGCGAGCTCGTCGTGGTGATCGGCAAGGCGGGCCGGCACGTTCCCCGCGGGCGGGCGATGGAGATCGTCGCCGGCTACTGCATCGGCGGCGACTACTCTGTCCGCGACTGGCAGAAGGCGAGCCAGACAATGATAATGGGCAAGGGCTTCGACACCCACGCCGTATTCGGGCCGGCGATCGTCACCCCGGATGAGGCCGGTGACATTTCCGCCGCCGAAATCCGCACCTTCGTGAACGGCGAGCGGCGCCAGACCGGCAAGCCCGCTCAGATGATCCACGACATCGCCTCCCAGATCGAACACCTGACAGCGGCCTTCACACTCGAGCCGGGCGATGTAATCTACACCGGAACACCTGCCGGTGTCGGCGCCGGGTTCGATCCGCCGAAATGGCTGAAAGCAGGAGACACAGTGCGCGTCGAGATCGACGGGCTCGGCCATATCGAGAATAAAGTTGTGGAGGAACCCGGTACGTTCCGGATCGGATGACAGCCTGTTTTTCGGCGAACGACAGGGCCCCATCCTTGCGGACGAGGCCCTTGTCTCCCCCGAGATCGCCCCCGCTCCGGCCAAACTGGCCGCGGACCGGGGAGATCGAACAGGCTTAACCAATTGTTAAGCCCCGAAGGGGTGCCTGGTCCATGCCGGATGGGTTGCCGCAACGCAGGAATTCGCGGCGTGTTGCGTTCGGGCAACGGTTGGGGAGCGGGTTGCGAGAGGGGGCAAATCAAGCCAATTCCGAGCAATTCGTTAACCAATTCTGCCTTATTGTTAAGATTGATGGGTTATTTCCGGGTGCTGGTCTGATGACGTTCGTCTTGTTCCTTCTATACCTCGCCGCTGGCGCAGGCGTGGGCTTCGGCATCTTCACCTTCACGGCGGTGGGCATGCCGTTGTCGATTGCTGGCGGCGCGGTCACATCTGCCATGCTGGGCCAGATCCATATCCTGGCCCGCGCTGGCGCGGCTACGAAGCAGACCGAAGCCCGGCTCGATTCGATCGAGAAGGTCGTCACCGAGGTTTCCCGCAACAACAAGGTCATTGAGGCGCGCACCGATGCGCTCGAGGAGACGGTCAAGCACGAGCTTGGCGAAGAGCGCGACCGGCTCATCAAGGAGATGAAACATCTCGAGAAGATGATCGAACGCCTCGCGCTCAGCATGGAGAAGCGGCAGGCGGATGTTGCCATCGCGCGCCCGAATTCGCCCCTTGAAGACACCATGCTGCGCGACGTGCGCGAAGCGTTGCAGGCAGGCCGCGTAGACCTCCACCTTCAGCCGATCGTGTCGCTGCCGCAACGCCGCGTGTCCTTCTATGAAGGCTTCACGCGCCTGCGCCGGCCGGATGGATCGCTGATCCTGCCCGCCGATTTCCTGGACGCTGCCCGCCGCGCCAACCTGATGGGCGCGATGGACAACTTCCTGATGTTCCGCTGCGTCCAGATCGTCCGGCGTCTTGCCGAACGCGACCGCCGCGTCGGCGTGTTCTGCAACATCGCTGCGACCTCCCTGGAAGACCCGGCCCTGTTCCCGCTCTTCCTCGAGTTCATGACCGAGAACCGCGACCTCTCGGGCGCCGTCATCTTCGAACTGCGCGCCGACAAGTTCGAAGCCCGCTCGCCGGTAATGCGCGCGAACATGGAAAAGCTCGCCGCGCTCGGCTTCCGTTTCTCCATCGACCACGCCACCAGCCTCGCGCTCGACCTGCCGCGCCTGCAGGGCGCCGGGGTTCGCTTCGTGAAGATGAATGGCAGCCAGCTGATCGAACAGCTCCGCGACCCGCAGGGCGAACGCCCGGTCTCCAACATCAACCGTCGCATCGAAGGCAAGGAAGTCAGCGCCGTCCTGTCGCGCTATGCCATCACACTGATCGCGGAGAAGATCGAAGACGAAGCCAGCGTCGTCGAAATACTCGAGTACGAGATCCCCTATGGCCAAGGCCATGTGTTCGGCGCGCCGCGCCCGATCAAGGCCTCGCTGATGGAAGACACCGCACCCCCGAAGGCCCTGATCGACCGTTTGTTCAAGTTCGGATGACCGGTCCCGGCTTGATTTAGCCGGATTTTGAAGGCCTGCTGGACACGCCCCACTGGAGGAAGCGGTCCATGCATTTCAAGAAACTGATTCCGGTCAGCCTGCTCGCCCTGGCGAGCGCCTGCGTGATCGCCCCCTCGACCACCGAGCTCGCCGCGCCGGCCGCTGCACCAGCCGTCACGACCGTTTCGGAAGCGCGCCTCGCCTTCATCGGCATCACCGGCACACTTCCGGAGGCCGGCAATGATCTGCCCCCGGCGCTGCTCGATTCCCTGATGGACCTCGTGCCCGTCCGTCTCGACCTGACCCTCCGCCCGCCGCTGGCGCCAACCGTGCAGGGCGCCGACGGCTTCTATGCCCCGATCACCGAATGCGGCTATGGCCCCCTCGAGGCCGGCGTCATCTCGGTACCGACCGGGTCCAATCACATGCTGCTCGACGTGCGCATGGGTTCGTCCGTGGACCACCCCGCCAACCTTTTCGCCTGCGAATATGACCCCGGCAACATCACCGACGACACGCTCGGCACGGTCTACCGACTGCGCGGCTGTTTCCTGCCGCAATCGGTGTCGATCCCGACCGCCGTGCAATGGGTGCTCAACCCATTGCCGGCGTCCGCCTGCGGCCTCGGTGATTGACCGGGCGGGCCGTCCGGCCTACCTCGCCCGCCCATGACCTCCTCCCAGTTTCCTGCCGGTCTCGTCGGCCTCGCGCCCCTCTACGACACCATCCTCTGCGATGTCTGGGGCGTCATCCACAATGGCCGCGCCGCCTTCACCGAGGCGTGCGACGCGCTGGTGAGGTTCCGCGAGCAGGGCGGGCAGGTCAGCCTGATCACCAATGCGCCGGTGCCCAATGCTCAGGTTATCCGCTTGTTCGAACCGCTCGGCGTGCCGCCGGCCGCCTTTGACACCTGTGTCTCCTCCGGTGACGCCACCCGCGCCGAACTCGCCGCCCGCCCGGACATGACCGTCTGGCGTATGGGCGGCGACGAGGGTTGGGAACACGACCGGTTCCTTTATCAGGGCCTCCCCAACACCTTCATCGACAACGATACTGCTGACCTTCTTTTGTGCATCGGCCTGCGCGACCAGCTCAAGGACCAGCCGGAGGATTACCGCGAGGAATTCCGGCGCGCGGTCGCCAAGGGCCTGCCGATGCTGTGCGCCAACCCCGACAAGCAGGTCCGGATCGGCGGCAAGCTCTACTGGTGCGCCGGCGCGCTGGCCGACATCTATGAAAACCTCGGCGGCCAGGTGATCTATCCCGGCAAGCCCTATGCGCCGATCTATCAGCTTGCGATTGCACGGCTTTCCGGGCTGAGATCGCCTCCCAGGCGAATTCTCTGCATCGGCGACAGCCCCGCCACCGACGTGCGCGGCGCCCGGTTGCAAGGTTATGACAGCCTGTATGTCGGCACCGGGCTGAAGCAGCATGGCGCGAATTTTGAAGCGGAAGTGACCGACCTTCTCGCTGACTATGGCGAGCACGCTACTTACGCGATGACCGGCCTCAGGTGGTGACGGGGCGCGCGGCGGCGTGTAACGGACGAAATATCAAGGATTCAGGAGCCCCGACGGCATGACGACTTTTACCGGTTTCAAATATGAAGATCTGCAACTCGGTCAGGCGCACGAGACCGTGCACACGATCACCGAGAACGACATCCAGCGCTTCGCCGAAGTCTCCGGCGACTTCAACCCGCTGCACATGTCCGACGAGTTCGCCGCCGGCACCATCTTTGGCAAGCGCATCGCCCACGGCGCGCTGACCGCCAGCTACATCTCTGGAATCCTCGGCAACAACCTGCCGGGACCGGGCGCCATCTTTGTCGGCCTTTCGATGCGTTTCAAGCGACCCGTCCATATCGGCGATGTCGTCACCGTGCGCGCCGAAGTTGCCGACAAGCAGGACCGCGGCAACCGCGTCACCCTGAAAGTCGAATGCCTCGTCGAGGGCAAACGCGTGATCACGGGCGAAGCCGAAGTGGTGGCGCCCAGCCGGGGGGCCTGATGGCCGTATTCGCGGAGTATCGCGGACTGCCCGAAAGCGCGCGCGGCGCCTCGATCGCGCTCGGCAATTTTGATGGGCTGCATGCCGGCCACAAGGCGGTGATGGAAGCCGCCCGTCTCGCCGGACACGGCAAGTTCTCGGTCGCGACCTTCGAGCCGCCGCCGCGCGCCTATTTCCGCCCGGGCGATCCGCCCTTCCGCATTTTCCGCCCTGAACGCCGCAATGCCGCGATCCTGGCCGCCGGCGCCAGCACCGTATTCGAGCTGCCCTTCAACGGCGAGATGGCGGCGATGACGGATGAAGGCTTCGTGCGCAACGTCCTCGTCGAAGGGCTCGGCGCCTCGCACATTTCGGTCGGTTTCGATTTCCGCTTCGGACGCGGCCGGATGGGGCATGCCCAGCGTCTGTCCAGCCTCGGCCGGGCGCTCGGCTTCGGGGTGACGATCGTCGAGGAAGTCGAGGGCAGGGGCGCGAAGGCCTCCTCCACCGCGATCCGCCAGGCCCTGATGGCCGGCGAGCCGGACCTCGCTGCCGAAATGCTGGGCGGCCCATGGACCGCCGATGGCATCGTGGAATCCGGCGAACAGAATGGCCGCAAGCTCGGCTTCCCGACCGCGAACCTGCAGCTCGGCGAACTGATCCATCCCAAACACGGCGTCTATGCCGTACGCGCCCGGATCGAAGGCGAGGCGGACTGGCGCCCCGGCGTCGCCAATTTTGGCCGCACCCCCACCACGGGCCTGCGCGACCCGCTGCTTGAGACGCATATCTTTGATTTCGAAGGCGATATCTACGGCAAGCGGCTGGAAGTTCAGCTGGTCGCCTACCTGCGCCCGGAGAAGCGGTTCGACGGTCTCGATCTGATGGTCGAGCAGATGCATATCGACTCGGCCGAGGCGCGCGCAATCCTCGCAACGCCCGGCTGAAACATAAAATTTCCGCAATCTCACCGCCTCGCCGCCCTTCACAAGGCCGCAAAACGGGAGGATGTTCGCTGCGTTGAACGCGAGCGGGGAGGACACAACATGCGCCGCACTCTGACATCTCTGGGACTTCTGGCCGCGCTAGCCGGGCATGCCTTTGCCGATGATTCGAAAGTCGTCAAAGCGGTCAGCCTGCAGGATCTGCAGACGATCATAACCGAAGAAGGCTACACCATCACCAGCACCGGCGACGACGGCGCCATCTCCGTACGCGCTACCGACACTGCCGGCACCGGCCTTATCTTCAACGTGCT
>JBGTKN010000490.1:0-2677 GCA_041744615.1 Hyphomonas sp.
GTGCGCAGGCGCACGCGGCGCTCGGCGAGACCAAGGCGACGCACGTCCACGCCTTCGGGATCGCGCAGGTCCGCGCCCATTGTGAAATTCTCGGAGCGGCCCGTGAGGATGACGGCGGAAATGGCCGGATCGCCCGCGAACAAACGGGCGGCTTCGGTCAGTTCGCGCATCAGTTGCTGGCTGAGAGCATTGGCCTTGGCGCCGGTGTCGAAGCTGACAGTGGCGATGCGGCTTTCCGTCTGGATACGGACGAGGTCCATGCCGGTCACGCCGCTGGTCCGGCGGGGCGTTCCTCTGGCAGCAGGGATGCAGCGTGCCGAATGAACTTGGCCAGCTTTTCGGCGCTCTCGGCGCCCTGCACGGCGACGCGCCGGTTGGCGATATATGTCGGCACGCCGGTAATGCCCATCTGGCGGAAGGACTCGGACTCCTCGCGCACAATCTCGTTGTCGGCGCCGGATTTCAGAAGGTCGGCCACAATGTCCGCCTCCAGATCAATCTGGCGCGCGATGTCGACCAGCACGCCATGGTCGCCCACGTCGCGCGCTTCGTTGAAAAAGGCGCGGAACAGCGCTTCCTTGGCGGCGGCACCCTTGCCCTGGCCTTGCGCCCAGCGCACAAGGCGGTGCGCGTCGAAGCTGTTCGGCCGATGCGTCACGGCATCGAAGCGGTAGGGGATGTTCTCGGCAGCGCCATATTCGATCAGCGCCTCGCGCATCGTGGCCATCCGCTCCTTGCCTTCCGGCGAACTCACGCGGCCAGACATGTAGGCCTTGTAGTCGACGCCTTCCGGGGGGATCGTCGGATCCAGTTCATAGGGGCGGAACAGCAGTTGCACGTCCACGTCCGGGGTCAGCGCGCGGGCTTCCTCGATCCGGCGCAGGCCAAGCCAGCACCAGGGGCAGACGATATCCGATACCATTTCGATCACGACGGTCATTGTCGGACTATAGGCCAGCCCGGGCACCGCGTCACCTTTCGGGCGGGATTTCTGCAGCGTCGGGATCGAGCCCACGCAGTTCCATGGCCGCGCGGATTTCGCGGACCATCCAGACGTCCGGTTTGCGCTCCGGCTTGCGGCGGATTTCGAGGCCGAAAGGCAGCGACATGCTGTCGGCCCGGGCCAGCGGCGCAACGGCCGGTTCGGCGAAGATGGAGGAGGACGCCCGGTCCGGAACCAGCGCGGCCACAAAGAAGCCTGCGGCCACAATCGCGCCGGCCCATACGTTTGCTTTGAACACGCCGAGCGCAGCTTTCTCGCCCTTCGATTTCAGCGTTGTCGTCTGCCAGAGGCCATGCACCAGGAAGACGAGCGCGGCAAACGCGCCGATCCGGCCGGCATCGTTGAACATTGCGGCAAGCGCAATAAGGGCGGCTGCGCCCATGTGGAAGCAGAACGAGATCAGCACCGCCCGCTTGCCGAACAGGCGCGCGGTGGAGCGTACGCCGATCAGCGCGTCGTCCTCCCGGTCCTGCAGGGCGTAGATTGTGTCGTAAGCGACGGTCCAGAGGACGAGGCCGAAATAGAGGATGTAGACGGGGCCCGTGATGACGCTCGCGGTCGCGGCGCCGACGAGGACGCCCCAGTTGAAGGTGAGGCCGAGCCAGGCCTGGGGCCACCAGGTCACGCGCTTGGCGAAAGGGTAGACGGCGACCAGCGGCAGGGCGAGCAGGGCCGTGATCTTGGCGTCGCCCGGCAGCAACAGCCAGACAGCAAAGCCGATACCCAGCTGCGCAAAGAGGAAGATGTAAGCCTGCTGCAGTGTCACCGCGCCCGACGGGATCGGCCGCCGGGCGGTGCGGGCGACCCTGGCGTCAAAATCCCGATCGGTGATGTCGTTCCAGGTGCAGCCCGCGCCGCGCATTACGGCGGCGCCGATCAGGAACAGGGCTGCCCAGGCCAGGTCGGCCAGAAAAAGGCCGCCGGAGAGGCGCTGGAACGCGAGGCCGATGAGGCAGGGAATGAACAGCAGCCAAATACCCACCGGCCTGTCGAGCCGCGCCAGCATGGCGTAAGGCCGCCAACCCGCCGGCAGGCTGGACAACCAGCCGGGCAGGGCCGAGTCGGCCGGGAAACTGAAGGCTTCCCGCTCATCGTCGCGGTCTGAATAGGACATCACCAGAGGATATAAATGATTTGCCATCTTCTCGCACCGGTTGTGATCTCAAAACCACAAGGCGTGATGCAAAAACCACACCTGACAGGCGGGGCCGAAACAGCCTATACCGCGCGGCATGCCGACAACGCCGCGACTCTTTGTTTCTGCTGATCTTTCTGCCGGGGGAGCTGTGGCACTGGACGACGAACAGTCGAACTACTTGCTACGCGTACTCCGCCTCGGGGCGGGCGGCGAGGTGCGCCTGTTCAACGGGCAGCACGGGGAATGGAACGCCGCCCTATCGGCTGCGGGCAGGAAGGCGGAGGTCACGCCGGTCTCGCAACTGCGCGTGCAGCCGCCTCCGGCCAGGCCCGCGCTCACCCTTCTCTTCGCCCCGGTAAAGAAGGATCAGACTGACCTGATCGTGGAGAAGGCGACCGAACTCGGCGCCCTCCGCGTCGTGCCGGTGCTGACCCAGCGCACGCAGACCCGCACCGTGCGGCTCGACCGGTTCCGAAGGATCGCGCTGGAAGCTGCGGAGCAGACCGAGCGGCTGGACTTGCCGGAGATTGCGGACC
>JBGTKN010000491.1:0-11911 GCA_041744615.1 Hyphomonas sp.
AGGCGCCAGGCAGCGCCTGCGCCCGTCGCGCTCGCGCCCTGTCCTCGGCCGATGCGCAGCGCATAAATGATGACTCCGGTCACCGCCATCGCAGTCAGCGCCGCGCCGAACAGGAACCAGATCGTCTTGGTCCAGTAGCCGCCAAAGGTGCCGAAATGCAGCGGATCGGCGCCTTCCGAAATCCGCTGATGGGCGCTGAGGGTGCGCGGATCGATGACGCCCACGATTTTGCCTGTCCTCGCCTCGATCCAGAAGGCATCAACCCGGGGCCGCACGAGAAATGCACGGCCGCTTTGCCCCTGCACCATGAAGGCGGGAAACCTGGGCGACGGCCAACTCACGGACTCGACCCGGTAGCCCGGATAATCACGCTGGATTTCGGCAAGACCGGCGTCCAGTGCGGCCGCCATCTGAGCGGCGCCGGGCAAGGCGTCGGCCTCGGCGAGTTGCGGGCGCGGAGAAATCGGCGCTTCGCCGCCCCAGACTTCCACCAGATACCAGAGCCCAGTGACGATGAAGAGCGTGATGAACCTGATCGACCAGAGTCCGATGAACCGGTGTGTATCCCCGATCACCGCCCGCATGGTGCGCCCGCGCGGCCAGCGGAAGAAACCCCGCCACCAGTTCTTGTAGACGGCGAAGGAGGTGACCAGCGACACCATCAGGAGGATTGCGGCCAGCGAGACGATCGACACGCCATATTTCACCGGCAGCATCAGATGCCGGTGCGTATTGCGCAGGAACCGCTGAACCCCTGCCCAGCTCCCCTCTCCAAGTACTTCCGCCGTACCCGGATGCACGTAGATATGGTGCGGAAGCATGCCGTTCGTGCGCGCCACCACGTCAATGGCTGCAGCGGGATGGATCGGCGCATGGAGACCGATGATCTCCGCCTGCGGATCATGGGCCGAAACGGCCGCCGCAACCTCCCCCCAGCTGGCGGTCTCCGCCGCTGTCGTAGGGTTCACCCACATCGCCGGCCGCAGCATCCAGTCCATCTCGTATGAGAAGACCGCCAGCGTACCCGTCAGGAACACGAATGCCAGGAACAGGGAGACCTGCAGCCCTACCCATTGGTGGACACGCCACCAGAGGCGGGACTTCGTGGCCTTCGGGCGCAAGACCGGTTCTACCACTTGCGCGTCAGCTCGACGAAGACCGAACGCGGCTCGCCCGGGAAATGTCCTGTCCGGTCGCTGAAGCCGCTCGAGGCATAGACTTCGTCAAACAGGTTGTCGACGCGCAGCAGCGCCTTCCAGTCCTTGATCGCATAGATGACCGAGGCATCAAAGACCGTGTACGGACGTACCTTCTGGCCACTCAGGCTCTGGCGAACGTCGACATAGTCGCCACCGAAGGCAAACGCGGTATGCCAGGCAGGAATCTGGTAGCGTGTCCAGAAGCCCACCGTGTTCTCCGGCGCATTCGCGAACTTGTCGCCGACGCTGTTTGTCACGGCGGTAAGGCCATTCGTGCGGGTAATCCGCGTGTCGTTATAGGCATAGGAGACGGTGGCGACCCAGTTGTCGGTCAGGTCCGCAGTGACATCCGCCTCGAACCCCTCGCTGGTCACTTCACCGAAGGCAATCTGGTCATCCACGCCGTCGCTGTCCACATCGCCGCGCGGGTCGGCTTGCAGGATGTTCGTGCGCACGATCTGATAGATCGAGGCCGACGACTGGATCCTCCCGCCAAGCAGTTCCGTCTTGACGCCGCCTTCGACAATCTCGCCTTCGGTGGGATCGAACGGCCCCCCGGCCAGCGGGTTCTGCGCGCCGATGCTTTGCGGCTCAAAGCTCGTCGCCCACTGACCGAACAGCGAGACATCCTGGCGCAGGCGATAGACGAGGCCGGCGCGCCACGTGAGGGCATCATCTTCGAACGTCTGGCCATTGATCAGATTCTCGTCCTTGAACGTGTCTTGGCGCAGGCCCGCGATTGCAATGACCGGCCCCCAAGTCGCCTCATTCAGTGCATAGACCCCGTATCGGGTCTGTTTGGAGTCGGTGACCGTGGGCGCCGGCCGGATATAGTTGACCAGGCTGGTTGTTCCGTACACGGGCGTAATCAGGCTCAGCGGTGTCGACTGACCGTCCACCATCGTGTTGCCACCATTGACCAGCACGCCGGTAAAGGCCGCATTCAGGCGGAACCAGTCGGCGCCCACCAGAAAGCGGTTGTCGAACTTTCCGAACGAGGCCGACCAGATAGCATTGGTGCCGGCGGTGACGCTCTCGTTGCGCCGGTACTGATCTCGGAACTGTCGGCGAGAGGAATCGATCACCCCGTCGCCGTCCGAATCGAACAGCCCGTTCAGCTCGTGATAGTTTTGCTCTTCGGTTCCATCGGCATAGCGCAGGCCTGCATCGAGCGTCAGGCCCTCGACCGGCTCGGCGAGAAGCTTGGCCTGCACGACATTTGATTCCAGATCGAGGAAGTCGGTCGCCTCGTTGTGGTTCCAGCGGCGCTTGGCGAGGAAGTTCCCGAAACTGTCGGTCGGAATTCCGCGCAGCCGGTTGCCGTCCAGCTTCTGCTCGTAGCGGGTTGCCTGCAGCACCAGGTCCGCGAGACCGACATCGAAGCTGACACCGGCGTCGTAGATGCCTGTTTCCGAACCGGCATTGCGGCGCGGACCGTGCTGGTCCTCGTAGAAGATGCCCAGCCGCCCGGCAACGCCGTCCACCGGTAGCGCGCCTGTCACTTCAAAGGCCGCGCCCTTGCGACCCTCTGTTCCGTACACGGCCGAAAGCGAAGCGGCGAATTCCTCCTGCGGTGTCTTGGTGACATAGTTGAACAGCCCGCCCGGCGCCCCTGCGCCATACAGCATACCGGCCGGACCTTTCAGGAACTCCACCCGCTCGACATTGAACAATTGCGGCACCGAAAAGCCGGCATAGGGATCGCCGCGTAATCCGTCGAAGAAGTTCTCCTCCTGCCGGAATCCGCGCGCCGTGACGCCCGCATAGCTGAACACGCTGACGCCGGAGATATTGCGATACAGGTCCTGCGCATTGCGCGCTCCCTGGTCTTCAATCAGCTGCGAATTGATCACCGCAATCGACTGGGTCGACAGCAGCGGTTCGGTCGGCAGCTTTCCGGTCGTCGTCTCGTAAACGCGGTAGAGCTCCTTGGCCCGCGAGGTGACGATGACCGTCTGCTGGCGATACTCGGCCGCGCTCGTCTCTTCATCGCTGGCAGATGCCACCTGCGCCGATGCCTCGGGAAAGAGAAACGCGGCGCCCAGCGCCAGGGAAAGGATAAGAGGGGATGAGGATTGGGACTGCATGTTGGCTCCGCCGGTTGGGTCTTAGGCGGCGTAGCAACAATGAGAATCGTTCGCAATAGAAACGCGAATGATTATTATTCGCAAATGAAAATCGAGACAAAATCGATACAGAACGAGAATCCGGCGCACATGTCTGGCGCAGCCGGATCCAGGATCTGAGAACGGATTGATCCGGGCCAGGGGCCCGTCAGGACCTCAGCGAGAGACCCTCGCCCGGGCCTCTTCGAACTGGCGCATGATATTCTTCACCAGTTCGTCGCAGGTCGGGATGTCGTGAATCAGGGCCTGGGACTGACCCGTCGTCCAGATACCGTCGTCCATATATCCGTCGCGCAATACGTTCTCGCGGCCCCGGACACCCGCCATCAGTTCCTTCACATCAGCAAAGGTCTTGCTCGGATCGCGCTGGATTTCAGCCACCTCGCTGGCGACCCGGTTCTTGGCGACACGCGCCGTGTTGCGCAGTGTCCGGCCGACGAGGACCGTGTCCAGTTCGTTGTTTTCAACAATCTTTTTCTTGACGTTCTCATGGATTTTCGCTTCCACGGTGGCGCAGAAACGCGTTCCCATGTTGACGCCGTCAGCCCCCAACGCGAGCGCCGCAAGCAGTCCCCGCCCATCCGCCATACCGCCCGAGGCGACGACCGGAACGTTCACCGCATCGACCGTTGCCGGCAGCAGCACGATCAGGCCGACATCATCTTCCCCCGGATGGCCTGCGCATTCGAAGCCATCGATCGAGATCACGTCCACCCCCTTGGCCACTGCCGACACCGAATGGCGCACAGAGGTGCATTTGTGGATCACCTTGACCCCATGTTCCTTGAACCGCGGCAGATGATCGGTCGGCGCCCGGCCGGCGGTCTCGACGATCTTGATTCCACTGGCAATAATCGCCTCGCGGTATTCGTCATACGGGATCGGGTTGATAGAGGGCAGCAGAGTCAGGTTCACCCCGAACGGCTTCGACGTCAGCTGTTTGGTCTTCTCGATCTCGTCGAGCAAGTCCTTGCCGGACTTGAACATGTGCGCCGTGATGAACCCAAGCGCCCCGGCATTCGCCACCGCCGCAACCAGGTCGCCGTAGCCAACACCCGTCATCCCGCCCATCAGGATCGGCGTCTCGACACCGAACATTTCCGTGATCCGTGTGGCTACCATAGTCGTCGCTCTCCCTCTGGCCGGCGGCGCTGCTTGGCGTCCCGCCCCCTGTTTGTTGGCATGCCCGAAGGATGGCACAGCCCCGGCTGTCGGCAAAAGGGGTCACGCGGCGGCAACAGATCGGCGGCCGGCCACGCCGGCAAGTCATCTGCATCGCGGCCATCCGGTGCCGTGATAATTTCGATTGGCAAAGACCTGCATTGGTTCTAATTGCAAACGACTCGCAAAAAGGCCTGTGCGCCTAACGCGGGTGAAGCGGCCGAGGGCGCAGACCGCCTCTTTCTTGACCTGAATCTGGCGGCGCTGGAGCCTCGCAATGACGATCAATGACCTGCCGGAAGGCGGTACAGCGCATATCCTCTCGATCTCGGCAGCCGCGCCGGATCTGGCGGCCAAGCTGCGCGAAATCGGTTTCTGCGAGGGCGACGAAGTGCAACTTCTGACCCGCGGCCCGCTGGGCGCTCAGCCGCTGGCCGTCCGTCTGAGCCGCCGGGTCATCGCCATGCGTATCGACGAAGCGCGTGCGATCGAGGTCGAGCTGTGAGCGACCTGCGCTTCGCCCTGGTAGGCGCGCCAAACTGCGGAAAGTCCACGCTTTTCAACGGGTTGACTGGCGGGCGGGCGAAGACCGCCAACTATGCCGGCGTCACCGTAGAGCGCCGCCGGGGCCAGTTCACGACGGCGCAGGGCCACAGGATCGAACTGATCGACCTGCCGGGAATCTACGGCCTGACGACACGCTCGCTAGACGAACGCATTTCGGTCGACACGATCCTTGGACGCAATACCGAAGAAGCGGCGCCGGACGGCCTGCTGGTGCTGATCGACGCGGGGGATATCCGCACGCAGCTGCATTTCATCCTTCAGGTGCGCGCGCTCGGCCGGCCGATGCTGCTGGCGCTGAACATGTATGACCTCGCCGAGCGCGACGGCGTTCGGATCGATCTCGCCGCGCTCGAACGCCGGCTTGGCATTCCCGTCGTCGCCACGCGCGCGACGCGCTCGAGTGGCCGGGAAAGCCTGCTGAAACGGTTCGACGAGGTGATCGCCTCCGAAGGCTGGCTGCAGACCCGCGCGCCGTCGCAGGAGCCCGATCTGAAGGCGCTGCAGCGCGAAGCACGCGACATTGCGCGCGAAGCGATCCTGGCCGAGCCGGTGATGAACCGCCTCACCCGCGCCATCGACCGGGTGGCGCTTCACAAAATTGCCGGACCGATCATCCTGGCGATGCTGCTCTTCTTCATTTTCCAGGCCGTCTTCGCCTGGGCGGCCTGGCCGATGGACGCCATCGACGCCGGCGTCACCGCGCTCAGCGCCTGGATTTCCGGCACCTTGCCCGACACCTGGGTGCGCAGCCTGCTGACCGACGGCGTGATTGCCGGCGTCGGCAGCGTCGTCATCTTCCTTCCACAGATCGTGATCCTGTTTGCCTTCATCCTGCTGCTCGAATCCTCGGGCTACATGGCGCGCGCCGCTTTCCTGATGGATGAGCTGATGCTGCGCGTCGGCCTGAACGGGCGCGCCTTCATTCCACTCCTGTCGAGTTTCGCCTGCGCCATTCCCGGGATGATGGCGGCGCGCACCATCGAGAATGAACGCGACCGGCTGACCACCATCATGATTGCGCCGTTGATGACCTGCTCGGCGCGCCTTCCGGTCTATACGCTGATCATAGCCGCTTTCATCCCGCAGTCCAGCGTCGGTCCCTTCGGCCTGCAGGGCATAGTGATGTTTGCGCTCTATGCTGTCGGCATCCTCAGCGCGGTGATTGTCGCCTTTGTGCTGAAACGCACCCTGACCAAGGGACCTCCGCAATCGCTGCTGATGGAACTGCCGACTTACAAGGCGCCGGACATGCGCGACTTCCTGACCAACCTCACGGCGCGCGCCTGGGCTTTCCTGCGCCGCGCGGGCGTGGTGATCTTCATGGTGTCGGTGATCCTCTGGTTCCTCGCAAGCTATCCGGAATCGGCGGACGGCATTCGCGGCTCCTTCGCCGGCTTCCTCGGCGGCCTGCTCGAACCGCTCCTGCGTCCAATCGGGTTCAATCTGGAAATCTCGATCGCGCTGGTGCCGGGACTTGCGGCCCGCGAAGTCGCTGTTGGCGCACTCGGCACGGTTTATGCGCTGCAGGGCGGCGACGAACAGGGCCTCGGTGCGGCGCTGCAGGCCTCATGGTCGATCCCGACAGCACTCGCCTTTCTCGCCTGGTATGTCTACGCACCGCAATGCCTTGCCAGCCTCGCCGTCGCGAAACGCGAGACGAACTCCTGGCTCTGGACGGGTGTGATCGTGGTGTATCTCTTCGCGCTCGCCTATGTCGCGGCGGGCGTGACTTACTGGACCGCGACCTGGGCGGGCCTCTGAGGCGTCGAGCGATCTGGCTACGCGACCGGCGTGCGCGGATTGGAGCGGGTACACGGGATCGAACCGAGATAGCTAGCTTGGAAGGCTAGTGCATTACCATTATGCTATACCCGCCCGGAGAGGGGCTTCGGGCGTCTCAGGATCAGTCTGCGAAGATGGTGGAGGGAGCTGGATTCGAACCAGCGTACGCTAGGCGGTCAGATTTACAGTCTGATGGATTTAACCACTCTCCCATCCCTCCACGCCACTTCCGCAGACCACGCCGTTTGACGCCGCGGCGCCAGCGCTTCAAAAGGGCGGTTTCCCGGCCCCGTGTCCACGATGGAAGCGGCCTTATAAGGATGATCTACATGGCGCGCAACCATGCAAAACGGCCCGGCAACCGCCCCCCCGGTCCTCCGGGCGGGCGACATGAACAACCGGCTTTCACCCGACCGGAGCGCGAAAAGGAAGGCGGGCCGGTCTGGCTCTGGGGCACACACGCGGTCCTCGCTGCGCTCGCCAACCGCGACCGCCAGTTCCTGCAGTTTGTCGCCACCGAGAACGCCGCCGAGCGCCTGCCAAGGCTGCCGCTCAGCCCGCAAATCATCACCGGCAAGGAATTCGACCAGCGCCTGCCGACCGGCGCCGTGCATCAGGGTATTGCCGTCAAGGCCGAGCCGCTGGAGGCGCTGGCACTGGAAGACCTGATCGCGGAAGGCGCCACCCGCATCGCCGTGCTCGACCAGGTGTCCGACCCGCACAATCTCGGCGCCATCTTCCGCTCGGCCGCTGCGTTTGGCTTCAAGGGTCTCGTCCTGCAAACCCGGCACGCGCCGCCGATTTCCGGCGTGGTAGCCAAAAGTGCCGCAGGCGCAATTGAAACGGTTGACGAAGTGCGCACCGTCAATATCGCGCGCGCGCTCGAGCAGCTTGCCGAAGCAGGCTTTCACACGGTGGGCCTCGCCGGCGAAAGCACGCGGCCGCTGGACCTTGCCGTGAAAGGCGCGGCGAAAGTCGCCATCGTGCTCGGCGCCGAGGGCTCGGGGCTTCGCCCGGCGGTCGCCAAGGCCTGCGCCGAGCTCGCGCGGATTCCGATTGCGCCTGAGATGGAAAGCCTCAACGTGTCAAATGCTGCCGCAATTGCCTTCTATGAGGCGAGCCGCGGCAGTTTTCCGGCCGCCTGAACGTCTGCTAGACTAAAACCTGACTTCCGGAGACACCCATCATGCTGCGCATCCTGTCCGTCCTGCTCGTGATCTTTGGACTTGTCGTGGCCGGCCTCGGGGGCGCGGCGCTGCTGGATCAGTATAGACCGAAAGAGATGCCGGAGACGGCCGCAATCCCGGCCACCTCCATCGAGCCCGCGCCGGTTGAGGCGGCGGCCGAAGAGCCGGCATTCGACGTCGCGGCGGCGGAGCCGGGATATTCTCCCGATGCGGTCGCCATGCCGGAAACTCCGGAGGCAACCGGACCGGCGATCTCGGAGGAAGAGAGCCAGTTCAACTTCCAGACCGAAATGGATCCCGGGCCGATGGCCCGCTCGGCGCCGATCGAAGCCCTGGAGGCTGGCGCGGCTCCGGACGTCTTGGCGATGCCGGCGCCCGCACCGGCCAGGCAGTCCTTCGAGGACACATTGCAGACAGTTCCGGTCGCGCACGAAACGCCCCGCTCGGCCGAATACAAGCGCGCCTTCGATGTGACCTTCGCCATCGATGCAACGGGCGACGTCACCGCCGCCGACGCCCTGCCCGGCCGCGGCATCATCGAGGAAGGGGAAGCCAAGGTTTCGGAACGTGTCGAGGTCCGCCTGTCAGGCGCTGCCTTCAATATCCTGGCCGCGTCGCCGCCGGTGCAGACACTTTCTCCGATGACCGAGAATACCTGGCGCTGGTCGGTGACTGCTCTCAGCGCCGGTGAGCACGACCTGACATTCGAAATCTTCGCGATCGACTCTGACGCCGTCACGCCGCTGCGCACATATCGCGACACGGTGACCGTAAACGTCTCAGGGCTCAACCGCGCGATTGCCTTCGCCGATCAGGCCAACCCACTTTTCGTTCTGCTGGGCGGCCTCGGTTCTGCGCTCGCTGGACTGTTCGCCGCTTTCCGGTTCTTCGGGAAGAAGTAGGCAACCCGCAACGGCAAGTGTAGGATTTCCCTCAAAGGCGCATCAATGTCGCGGAGGGGGATGAGATGAACATCAAGGTATTCAGCGCGGGATTCGGCCGCACCGGAACGCTCTCGCTCAAGCTCGCGCTCGAGGAGATCGGCTTCGGGCCGTGCCACCACATGAAGGAAGTGCTCGAGAAAGGCCCGGTTCAGGTACCACTCTGGCATGCTGCCGCAGACGGACACCCGGACTTTGCCGCCATCTACAAAGGCTATAATTCTGCCGTCGACTGGCCCACGGCGGCCTTCTGGCGCGAACTGGCCGCCGCCAATCCGGACGCCAAAGTCATCCTTTCAACCCGCTCTGCCGAAAGCTGGTACAGCAGCTTCTCCGAAACCATTCTCGCCAGTCTCCTCGCCCGGGAAAGCTGGCCGCCGCCAGCCGTTCCCTGGCTCAGCATGGTCGTCAAGGTCGTTATCGATCGCAGCCTTGGCGGACGCACCGACAAGGACGGTGTGATCGCCGCGTTCCATGCACAGGAAGTTGCCGTCAAAGCTGCGATCCCAGCGGACCGCCTGCTGGTGCACACCGCCAAGGAAGGTTGGGAGCCGCTCTGCGCTTTCCTCGGCGTGCCGGTTCCGGCCACAGCGTACCCGCGCACCAACAGCAAGGAAGAGTTTTTCGAACTGATGAAAGGTGCCGATAAGATCTGATCCGCGGCCGGATCAATAGCTCTTTGGCAATCCCAGCACCCGCTCGGCGATAAAGTTCAGGATCATCTCGCGGCTGACCGGGGCGATCCGCGCCAGCATCGCTTCGCGCATCATCCGCTCCACATGATACTCCCGCGCATAGCCCATGCCGCCATGCGTCAGCACGGCGGTTTCGCAGGCGGTGAAGCCGGCTTCGGTGCCGAGATACTTCGCGGCGTTCGCCTCGGCGCCGCAGTCCTGTCCGGCGTCATATAGGGCGGCGGCCTTGTATGCGAGCAGTTCCGCCGCCGAAAGCTCCGCCCACGAACGAGCCAGCGGATGCTGGATGCCCTGGTTCTGACCGATGGGACGGCCGAACACGACGCGCTCGTTCGCATAGCGCGCCGCGCGCTCCAGTGCGGCGAATCCGAGGCCGACAGACTCGACCGCAAACAGCACACGCTCCGGATTCAGCCCCTGCAGCAGATACTTGAAGCCTGCGCCTTCCTCGCCGATCAGGTGTTCATTTGGCACTTCCAGTCCGTCGATGAAGAGCGTGTTGCACTCCACCGCCTTGCGGCCCATTTTCGGGATCGGGTTGGCTTCGATCTTGTTGCGATTGAGATCGGTATAAAACAGCGACAGGCCGAGGTGCGGCTTGGCGCACTGGTCCTTCGGGGTGGTGCGCGCGATGATCAGGATCTTGTCCGCACGCTGAGCACCGGTCGTCCAGATCTTGCGGCCATGGATCACATAGCCCTTGTTGGTGCGCTCGGCCTTGGTCTCGAGGCTGGACGTATCAAGGCCGGAGTTAGGCTCGGTCACGGCAAAGCACATCTTCTCCTCGCCGGAGATGATCTTCGGCAGGTTCTCGCGCTTCAGGTCCTCGTTACCGAATTTCTCCAATGGCTTCGGCCCGAAGATATTGAGGTGGATCGCCGATGCGCCGGAATAGCCCGCCCCGGTGCGCGTCACTGTCTGCATCATCAGCGCCGCTTCGGTCAGGCCGAGGCCGGCGCCGCCATACTCTTCCGGAAACGCGATACCTAGCCAGCCGCCCTTCGCCATCGCCTGGCAGAACGCCTCCGGCCATTCACCCGTCTCGTCAGTCTTCAGCCAGTAGGCATCATCAAACGGCTCCAGCGTTTTCGCCACCGCATCGCGAATGGCCTGCTGGTCTTCGGTTATCGGCTGGATCACATGCATACGGCGTCGCTCCCTTTGGCGCCGAGACTTAAGGCGGGGCTGAACGCTCGTCCAGCGTCAGGCCGTCGCGGCATAGGCGCGGCGGGTGGAGAACGTAGCGGCAAGTTCGGTCGCGGTCTCACCGAGCACCGCCGCCGTGATGATCCTCGCCGTGATCGGCGCCAGCAGGATGCCGTTGCGGAAGTGACCGGCCGCCACGAACAGACCCGGCGTTACGGTCTCGCCGATGAAGGGCGCCTGATCCGGTGTGCCCGGGCGAACGCCCGCCCAGCTTTCGGCAACCGGCGCATCCGCCAGTCCGGGACAGAGCCGAACGCCTTCGAGGCGGAGCGCTTCGATCACTTCGGCGTCGGGCGCCTCGATCACCCGGTCCGGTTCCACTGTTGCACCGATCACGACCTGCCCGCCGCGCGGCACGAGATAGACATGGCCGGAACGCACCACGCGCTGCGGTGCGCCGAGGGTGGCGGCCACTGACAACATCTGCCCGCCATGGCAATCGAGATCGTCGAGGGCGGTGTCCCAGTTCACGAGACTGTAGAAATCGCCCCGCTCCTCGACCTTGATGATCGCCGTCTCCCAACCGGCGGCGGCAATGACCGCGTCATGGCCTTCCACCACGAGCCGCCCGGCCACCGCTTTCAGCGGGGCGGCGCCGGAGACGAACCTGACCTTGCCGCTGGACCGCAGCGCCGCGAGCAACGCGCTGACCGTCTGGCGATTGTGTACACGAAAGTCGGAGGGAAGTTCGAGGCCGCCGACAACCGCCGGGTTGATCGCGGGCTCGAGGCGCAGGACGTCTGTCGCCGCGAGGGTTCGATGGTCCAGACCAGCCGACGTCAGCCGTGCCGAAATCCGGGCCAGGCGCGCCGCTTCGTCTGCATCGAGACCCACGGCCAGCGACGGTGTGGAATCCAGGCCCACGTCCATTCCGGACCGCGCCGCAAGCTCGTCTGCGAAGGCCGGCCAGAGCGCCGCACTTGCGAGGCAAAGATCAAAAAGGCGCGGATGGATGTCAGGTTCGGCGGACGCTTCGAAGGCGGGCGCCAGCATGCCGGCGGCGGCCCAGCTCGCGCCGCGCCCGGGCGGCCGGATGTCGTAGACCGT
>JBGTKN010000492.1:0-1747 GCA_041744615.1 Hyphomonas sp.
AGGAAGACTGCATGGTGGCGGCGTACGGCAAGATCGGCGGCGTGCCGGCGGTCGTGCTCGTGCAGGATTTCGATTTCATGGGCGGCTCGCTCGGCATGGCGGCGGGCGAGGCTTTCATTACGGCGGCGCAGCTGGCGCTGGCGCGCAAGTCGTCCTTCGTGGTCTGCACGGCGTCCGGCGGCGCGCGCATGCAGGAAGGCACGCTGAGCCTGATGCAGATGCCGCGCACGACGCTGGCGATCAATGACCTGGCGGACGCAAAGCTTCCCTATGTCGTGGTGCTGACGGACCCGACTTCGGGCGGCGTGTCGGCCTCCTATGCCATGCTGGGCGATGTGCACATTGCCGAACCGGGCGCGATGATCGCCTTCTCCGGCCCGCGCGTGATCGAGCAGACGATCCGCGAGAGCCTGCCGAAGGGTTTCCAGCGTTCGGAATTCCTGCGCGAGAAGGGTCAGGTCGATATCGTCTGTGACCGGAGGAAACTGAAAGCGACAATTTCGAGAGTGCTGTCGCACCTCCTGCCGCTGTCGCGGCGGCGGGAAGACAGGTCCAACGTTTCGCTGACGCCGCCAAAGACGCATGCCGACAAGCCGGCCCAGCCGAAAGGCGCCGCTGATTGACCGGTAACAGCCCGGCCCTCGACGCCGCGCTGAAGCGGTTCGAGGGTCTCTATCCTGATGTCATCGAGCTTTCGCTCGGGCGCGTGCTTGCGGCGCTCGAAGCATTGGGCCGTCCGCAGGACAGGCTGCCGCCGGTGATCCATGTGGCAGGGACGAACGGGAAGGGCTCGACCTGCGCGTTCATGCGCGCCATGGCCGAAGAGGCGGGACTGTCGGTACACGTGTTTACATCGCCGCATCTGGTGCGGTTCAACGAGCGTATCCGGCTGGCGGGGGACCTGGTAGATGATGTTCGACTGATCGCCTGGCTCGACCGGACGTTCGAGGCGATCGGCGGCGGGCAGATCACGCATTTCGAGGCGACCACCGCAGCGGCGATCCTCGCCTTCTCGGAAGTGCCCGCCGATCTGCTCATTCTCGAAGTCGGCCTGGGCGGACGGTTTGATGCCACCAACGTCATTGACGTGCCGGCGCTTTCGGTGATCACGCCGGTAGACTTTGACCACAAGGCCTTCCTTGGCTCGGACCTGCGGGCGATTGCCGGCGAGAAGGCGGGCATCATCAAGAAAGGCCGGCCGGTCCTCTCGGCGATCCAGCGCAAAGTCTGCGATGACGTGATCGCGAAGAAGGCGGCGGCCGAGGGCGCGCCGCTCTACCGGCTGAAGGCACATTTCATCGATGCGATGCCGGCGGACCTTTCGCTGATCGGCGAGCACCAACGGGCGAACGCGGCGCTGGCGGCGATGGCGATGCAGTTGTTCGGCCAATCCGTTCGAGTGCCGCAGGACGCGATCTTCCGCGGAGCGCAGCGGGCGGTGTGGCCGGCGCGGATGCAGCGGCTGAAACCCGGGCCGGTGACGGCAATGGCGGAAGGCTGCGAAGTCTGGCTCGACGGTGGGCATAATCCGCATGCGGCGCGGGCGATCGCGCGGCACCTGAAATCGCTTGGCGGCAAGACGGCGCTGGTGACAGCGATGCTCGCGAGCAAGGATTCGGTCGGCTTCTTCATGCCGTTCCGCTACCTCAAGCCGCCGGTGTTTACGATGCCGAACGCGCCGGGGCATCTCGGCGCCGAGCCGATCAGCCTGGCGGACGCCGCGCATACGGCGGGGCTGACGGCGACC
>JBGTKN010000493.1:0-3791 GCA_041744615.1 Hyphomonas sp.
CCTGCTATGCATCACTGGCGCGTTGTACTGGGATTGGGGTAGTTCACATGAAAATCTAATTTACCGCCTTCTTGGCTCGGTCAATCGATTATCTCCCTCACCAAGCGCCGCAACGTTTCTTGGCGAATTCGAAAAGTGCCGCGACAGCGAAAAAATGGCCGAGACTACTAACCCGGAAATTTCACGGTGGGCTGGCGGATGTAGCGCAAGCCGTTGAACTGGCATAGGATTTGGGTGCTTAAGCCGATCCGCGCCATTCTCCGGAGACCACATCCGCCATGTCCGATCCTACGCTGCCGCTCGAGGGTTTGTCATCCGTGAACGGCAAGGCCGTGATCGCTCGTTTCGACGGCGGGTCGTTGTCGTCGGACAGCGGGGTGATCGCGCTGGCCGAGGTTGAGAAGCGGCTCGGGGTCGCCGGGCGGCTGGCCCGCTGCATTGAGGATCCGCGCCGTCCGGATCAGATCGTGCACAGCCTCGCCGACATGATCGGCTTTCGCATGAAGATGATCGCCGCCGGCTACGAGGACGGCAACGACGCCACGCGGCTGCGGTCGGACCCGATCTTCAAGATGGCAGAGGGTGCGCTGCCATCGGGCCGTGATCTCGCCTCGCAATCGACGATCTGCCGGCTGGAGAACCTGCCCGATCTGCGCTCGCTGCTGATGATGGGGCGGGCGATGGTCGATCTCTACTGCGCCTCCTTCCGCCAGCCGCCGAAGCGGATCGTGCTCGATGTCGACGACACCTTCGACGCGGTGCATGGCGGCCAGCAGCTGCGCCTCTTCAACGCCCATCACGATGAATACGGCTTCCAGCCGATTGTGGTGTTCGACGGCGAGGGCAGGTTCGTCGCCGCGGTCCTGCGTCCGGCGAAGCGGCCGGGCGGCGCGGAAATCCGCGCGCATCTGCGTCGCCTCGTCCGCGCGATCCGGATCAACTGGCCGGACACGCGGATCCTGATCCGGGGCGACAGCCATTATTGCGGCCCGCTCGTCATCGACTGGTGCCGCGCCAACGGCATCGACTTCATCCTGGGCGTCGCGCCGACATCGACCCTGTGCAAGCATGTGGCAACCATCGAGGCCAGCACGACCGCGCGCTTCACGGCGTCGGTCGAGGCGGGCGCACGCAAGGTCCGGCGCTTCAAGGAGTTCTTCGACGGGGCCGCCAGCTGGAGCCGGACCGAGCGGATCATCGCCCGCGTCGAGGTCGGCCCACAGGGTGCCGATACCCGCTTCATCGTCACCAACCTCGAAGGCGGCAGGGCGAAGGCGCTCTACGAGGAGGTCTACTGCCGGCGCGGAATGGCCGAGAACCACATCAAATCATGGAAGACCCACCTCGCCGCCGACCGCACCTCGTGCACGCGCGCGACGGCCAACCAGTTCCGGCTCTTCCTTCACGCCGGAGCTTATTGGCTGATGTGGGGACTGCGTGCCGCGATGCCCAGGCGCTCGCGCTTCCGTGTCGCCCAGTTCGACACCCTGCGTCTGCGCCTCATCAAGATCGCCGCCCGCGTCGTCGAGTTGAAAACCCAGATCCGCCTGCACCTGCCCACATCCTGTCCGGATCAGGAGATCCTGCGCATCGTCCTCGGGCGAATACCCCGCCTCGTCACCTGAACGACGGGGCCGTCAGCGCCCTTCCCGAACCCCTCCGCCGCAACCCGCAAACCTCGCCGATCATCACCCACCCGCACCAAGGCGGGAGGAGCGGCGAGGCATGGTCGGATGAGCGGCTTCACGCTTTTGAAGGGCAAAATCCTAGCGATCCAGCCGAGACCGATGAATTGTTCGGGCTTCTGTAACGGGCCCCCATCTGTCAACCCTCATTCTTTGCGACGGCAACTGCCCCACGACGCTTGCGCCATGAAGCATCACCTTCAAGCCGATCTCCCCTCATGCGGCTCTGTAATGACGGGGCGGATGGCGGGCGCTGGCGACGCATAGACCCACGCATCGCAGCGGCGGCAGCGCCCGCCATCCCGACTTTCAGTTGCTTCGGTCCAGACCCCGCCAGGGTCTTGCTTCTGTCCGCAGTCGGCGTGAAAGCCGCTGCCTGATGGGATCTGATGAGGATCGGTCGGTCAATCTAGTGATGCGCAGTCACCGAAGCGCTGCTCCCGAACAAACGACCTGACCGGTCCATCGTCCCGACGGGGGGACCTCGCACGGAAAGACCGGAACAGGCCTTTCCGAACCTCTGGAAAACGCTGCTCTCTGCTCCTCAGGCCGCGGCCGCTTCGGGACGTCCAGTCAGCGAGAACTGCTGGCCTGTCTTGAGCAGCTGATGGAGAACGACGGCGAGCTTGCGCGCGAGCGCGACCTTCGCCTTCTTCATGCCCGCGCGCTTCGCCACCGCGAGCGCCCAGCTCTTCAGCGCCGAGCTCTTGGCCGATCGCGTCAGGATAACGTTCGCCGCCTCATAGAGAGCGACCCTGACGCCATGATCGCCCACCTTGGAGATCCGACCGGTGATATCCGTCTCGCCGGACTGGTGCTTCTTGGGCGTCAGCCCGAAATGGGCGCCCACCATTCTCGAGGACCCGAAGCGTCCGGGATCGTCGATCGCCGCCGCGAAGGTGAGCGCCGTGAAGGCGCCGACCCCGGGTGTGGACATCAGGGTGCGCACCTGACGATTCCGGCGCGACTGTGCCAGCAGGCGGCTTGAGATGGCCTTGAATTCCGTCACCAGCGCCGCCCTCGCCGACAGCATTCCATTGGCGATTGCGGTCAGAACCGCGTGGCCCTCGACCAGATCGCGAACCCGTCCCTCGAAGCTCCGCGGCGTCGTCGGGCCGACCTTCAGCCCGAAGCCGCGCAGGATGCCGCGCAGGCTCATCTCGACGTCGATCCGCTTGCTCTGCAGGAGCTTGCGGGCGGTGAGCAGCGCACGCACCTCCTGCGCGGGAAGGGACTTGCAGTGCACCGGCCTGAACCAGCCCATGCGCATCAGATGCGCGATGCCGAGCGCGTCCTTGCGATCCGTCTTGATGGTCATCACCTTGAAGGCCGAGCGGACGTGCCGGGTCTCGAGCAGCTCGACCGGAAGATCGACCGCCTGCATCGCCGCGTACAGCCACTGCGAAAGCGGCCCGGCCTCCAGGCCGATCCGCGCCATCGGCGTGCCGTGTTCGCAGAACCAGGCAATCAGCGCCTCTGGCTCGCTCAGGACCTTCGCTTCCCGCAGGACGCGCCCCGACCCATCGACGATGCAGACGCTGGTGCTTTCCAAAGACACGTCCAATCCGGCATACTGTTCCATGGTCGTCCCTCCGTGATGCTTGGCGCGCGCGAAAGCACGACGCCTTAGATTGAAACCATCATCTTGAGGGACGACCACCTTGCCGCCAAGTCTGGCTCGACTGGCTCGCTCGACGCCGGCCCGTTACCCCATCTAGGCCGGGACCTTGCGCCCGGTGTAATCCCTCGTAACATTTTAAACTCCAGTCTTCGCGAAGAATTCGGACGACTCGAAGAAGCAATGCGACACTTGACGCCGCACGAGCAAGAAGTGGTCATGGAGGCGCTGCTCAAGCTCGGCAATACGGCCGGTGTCGGCGTGTTCAACACAGCGGCTCATATCCGGGCACCGGCGGGAGCTGAAGGGTGGCTGCACATCATCGGGGATGGAAGCAAGATTCAGGAATATAATAATAGGATAGGCTGGCCTGGCACCGATGCCATCATGAACGCCATGCATGCAGCTGCCGAGGTGACAGCTCTCCTTCATCCAAACGTAAGAAGTCGAAAGATGGGAGGAGACGAGATCGAGTTCATTGGCCCGGC
>JBGTKN010000494.1:0-5945 GCA_041744615.1 Hyphomonas sp.
GGGGACCGGCGGGCGGGTCGACCGTACACGGATCAGCACACGGGCTTCGGCCCGTGCGGCGTCTTCCAGGCTGCCCTGCCCGAGCCAGTTGAGTTCTTCCAGCAGCAGGCCGCGCGTCATCAACGCCTCACGAGGTCCGACGAGGACACGGCGTTTCGGGGCATCGATCTTTACGACGAAGAGCGGCTCGCCGGTCGCGACCCCCAGACCGCGGCGCTGGCCAATCGTGTAGTTGATCACGCCTTCATGCGTACCGAGCACGCGGCCGTCGAGATGCACGACCTCGCCGGCGCGGCCCGAACCGGGACGAAGTTTCTCGACGACCTTGGCATAGGAGCCATCCGGCACGAAACAGATGTCCTGGCTGTCCGGCTTTGCGGCGACTGGCAGGGCGAATTTTTCCGCGAGTTCGCGAACCTCCGTCTTCGGAAGATCGCCGAGCGGAAAGCGGATATAGTCCAGCTGTGCCCGTGTTGTGGCGAACAGGAAGTAGGACTGGTCGCGGCTCGCATCGCGGGCGCGGTGGAGTTCGGGGCCGTGCTCGCCTTCGGCGCGCCGGATGTAGTGGCCGGTCGCGAGGCAATCGGCGCCGAGCTCTTTCGCGGTGCGCAGGAGGTCGGAGAACTTGACGGTCTGATTGCAGCGGATGCACGGAATCGGCGTCGAGCCTGCGAGATAGGTGTCGGCAAAGTCTTCCATCACCTGCTCGCGAAAGCGGCTCTCGTAATCCAGCACATAATGCGGAATGCCGATCTGGTCGGCGACATTGCGCGCGTCGTGGATGTCCTGACCGGCGCAGCAGGCGCCCTTCTTCTCGATGGCCGCGCCATGGTCATAAAGCTGCAGCGTGATGCCGATGACGTGATAGCCTTCGGCTTTCAGCATCGCAGCGACCACGGACGAATCCACGCCGCCGGACATGGCGGCGACAACCCGTGTTTCATGCGGAGGCTTGGCAAATCCAAGCGAGTTCAGGCGGCCCGGTGGCCACACGGTATCTGGCGTATTCATCTTTTACTCCAACCGGGTTCAAGGCCCGGAGCAGCTGCTGGATGCGGGGATATAGTAGATCGGCCGCGAAAACGCGAGGGGCCGGGTCAGGCCGCACTCGCCTTTGCATTTGCAGTCCCGGCCGCAACCCAGCCACTACGCACATCGCCTGCAGGCTCTAGGCGTTCTGTGAAGCCGTAGAGGGACTCGCCATCGGCGAGCATAATCAGGCCGCCGGGGGCGAGCTGGTTGGCAAGGCTGTCGGCAACCCGGGTGCGCGCTGAACGGGCCATGCCCGAGAGTACGTTCCGGCAAAGGATGATCTCGAACTTGCCGAGGCCTCCAGCCGGCTCAAGCAGGTTGTGCTGGCGGAAGCTGACCCGGGCACGGAGCGCTTCGGAGACCTGCCAGTCGCCGGAATCCAGCCGCGTGAAGTGTTTCAGCAGGCGGTGGATCGAGAGGCCACGCTGAACGTCATAATGGCCGAGCGCGCCGAGGCGCGCTGTTTCAGTCGCCTGTTTGCAGAGGTCGGTGGAGAGGATTTCGATCTTCGCACCGGTGAGGCCGACCGGGGCTTCGTCCTCCAGGAGCATCGACAGGGAATAGGCTTCCTGCCCCGTACTGCCCCCGGCGCACCAGATGCGGATACGGCCCGAAGGCGACGCCGCGAGGCGTTCGGGCAGCTTGGTCTGTACGAGGGTGTCGAGTGAGCCGGGCTCGCGGAAGAACCAGGTGTCGCGCGATAGCAGGGCGGCGGCGATTTCGGCGCGGAAGACAGGATTCTGTCGCGATTCAAGGCAATGGAGCAGATCATCGAGGCTGCCGAAGCCTTCGCGCCGGGCGATTCCGGCCAGACGGGCTTCGATCAGGTAGGCTTTCGAAGCCGGTATCGCCTGACCCGACGCGTTCAGGGCGAGGTCGGCGAGCGCGTTGAAAATGTTGTCCTGCATCCGCTGCTCCGGCTTCGAGGCGCGCGGCCTCAAACGTTACCATTAAGCGGCCCAATCTTAAGAAAGGCTTCAGATAAGGCCGACTTCGGCAAATTTGCTTTCGAGAATATCGGCGTCGAAAGGCTTCATGATGAACTCATCGGCTCCCGAACTGAGGGCTTCTCTTATATGTTCGGCATCGTTCTCTATCGAACAGAATACAACGCGGGGCGTTTTGCCCCCGTCTTCGCGGCGCAGGGCCTTCACGAAGTCGATCCCGTTCATGACCGGCATGTTCCAGTCGAGGATGACGGCGTCCGGCATGGATTCGCGGCACATGCGCAACGCCTCGGAGCCCTCGGAGGCTTCCGTCACGTTGAAACCGAGATCCCGGACAATCCGGGACGCAACCTTCCGGACAACCCGGGAGTCGTCCACGATCAGGCACGTCTTCATGGGGCGAATATCCACTGGAGTGAGCTTTCACACGCCTAGAGGGGTGCCTCAGAGATGTTAACAAACCCTGACCCTGGCGTTTACACTTTCGCTCAGGGCGTCTGCTGGCGCAGACCTGTGGCCATGAAAACGATGCCGTCCGGTGTTGTTTTGGCATGCAGCGTGCCACCCAGCCCGTCGCAGGTTATCTTGGCGAACAGGGGCTGGATATTCTCCGGCCGCCAGCCGCTTTCCGGTTCATCTCCAGCGAGCGCCTTCGCCACATCCTCTTTCAGGATCACCCGATCGCCCTTGCAGGTGATGACGACATTCTTGACCCCGCCCTCCTCGCGCACCCGGACATGGATAACCCCGCCACGCACGGTGGCGGTTAGGCCGACCATCACGAGATTCATGACCAGGCGGGCGTGGCCATAACCGAGTTCGGTCGTGGCGAGGTCCCATTCGATGCTGGGCTTCTGGAAGCGGACATAGTCATCGGTCAGTTTCTTGAACTGGTAAAGGTCGGCCGTGCCCGGTTGCAAGCCCATCGATCCGAAGGCGTAGCGCAGGAACTGCAGTGTGGCCGCCACACTCTGGCACCCTTCGCGCAAGGTGCGCTCACTATGCGCCTTTTCTTCGGGGCTTCCGGGACTGTCCAGCATCTCCAGCGACAGCGACATGGTGGCCGCGGGGGAGACAATGTCGTGACAGAGACGCGCAGCGATAAACGCTGCGAAACGCGCAGGGTCGAGGTTCATTGGTTTCAGCCCGTCTTTGGATCCAGCCATGCGCTAGAATCGGGTGCTCCGCCCGGTGTGTCAATCAAGTGTGCGTGACAGGATGGTAACGCGCCCCGCAGGCCGCAGCCTGTTCAGCTGCCTGCAGGCGGATCGATATCGTCATGGCCGTGGCTAGAACTGTAGAAGCTGAGCGCGAAAAGCCCCGCTGACAGGCCGAGCGTGAGCACGCCGCCGAGAATATACGCAATCCAGCCATGTCCGCTGACGCCGGCGCCCAGGCCGTCCCAGAAGAAGGTCGCGCCCCAGAGGAGCACGCCGAGGGCCGCGAGGGCCAGAACAATCCACAAGATGATACGCTTCATGGGTCCGCCAAATCAGAACGTCGCACGGACTAGCGAGTCCCGTGCGACGTTCCTACGATCGTGTTGCCGCACTTTCAGTCGCGCGGCCGCCGGCGGGATGCCAGCCTATTTGCTTTTCCAGGCGCCGGTTTCGTCCATGTAGAACTGGCCGGGTTGGAGCTTGGCGATCTGCTTTTCGCCGGCGAGTTGCGCGACGATCTGGACGGTCGTGTTGTTGTCGCGGGCCGTCTGCTCGTAGACGGCGCGGCGGCGATTGTTGATGTCCTGGACCTTGCGGACCACGGCGGTTTCAGCCGTGCCGACGACGCCGAGATAACCGTCGATGCGTTCGCCGACCGTGCCGGACGAGATGGCGGCGTCGATGACCGGGTCACCTGCCGATGCAGTGGGCGCAAAGGCGAAGGCCGCCAGGGAGAGGCAGATCGAGATCAAGAGTGTGCGAAGGGCAGTCATTGAATGTCTCCTCTACTTCGCGGCTAGAACAAGTCTGGGTTGCTGGCGATCAGATCTTCGACCTCGCGGTCGAGCTGTATACGCACGGTCTGGTCGATCTTCACGTTGAGGTCGATCCGGATCGGCTTGTCGGAGGGCTCGATCCGGATGGTCGGCGTGCAGGCTGCCAGCGCGACGGCGCCGGCTGCGACAAGCAGGGTTCTCTTGTAGGCCATAACGGCAGTCTCCTGAATTTGTATCGGGACAATGACACGGCGCAGCTTAACGTCAATCGACCGGCGCGTTGCCCCTCATTCACCCGGCGGCCCTTCAGCCTTTTCCGCCTCGATATCGCGGGCCACCTGTTCGCCGTTCAGCAGATCGAGCGTAGCATCGATCAGGTCCTGCTGGTTCACGAAGCCGAGATTGTTCTCGATCAGCTTGCCGATCGGCAGATCGAACCCGATGACAAACTCGAAGGCCTGACCGGCGGGCAGCTTCAGCCGGTTGCCCATCGGCAGCGGATTGATGTTCTCGCCGACGAGCAGGAGGTCGGCGCGCAGGTCGCCGGCCAGGTCGCCGTTGATGCCGAGTTCGAGCACTTCAAACTTGAGATCGCGCAGCGCATCGAAGGCGAGGCTGGCATTGGCATCCTGGTTGGCGGCCGCATCCACCGCGCCGCCCGTGTACGAGAGACGCCCGCCGGGTGCATCGGCTTTCAGGACCGCGTCCTTAATCCGCACCCGGTTGTCAGTGAACAGGATAGGGAACGTGCCGCTGAGCGTACCGGTGGCCCGGGTGTCCGGCAGTTTTAGAATTTCGACCAGCTGGTCGAGCCTGATCGCCTTGGCTGTCACCGCGACGGACTGGTCCTGCAGGCCTCCATTAAGCGCCCAGTCGAACGGATCGATCGCCAGCGTGCCGCCGCCGAAAGGGAAAGTGACCGAATCGAGATGCAGCAGTCCGCCGGGACGAAGATCGTAGACGATACGACCATCCGTGAGCGGAATACCTGGATTTACACCGGCTACCGTGAACACCTGGTTGCGCGCCGTGGTAAGGCCCATCAGGTCGGCAAAATAGGCCGTGCCGTTGACGCCGTTGACGCGCCCGAGCCGGGTCGTCTGGAAACCGAAATTCTGGACACCCACTTCGGCCGTCCCCGCAATTCTGCCTCCGGTGACGGCAAAGCGTGCATCGCTGGTGACGTTTCCGGTCGCATCGGTGAACAGACCGGTGAGACGCCCCGAGATCATGTCCGGCTGCAACCCGCCGCTGCGGAAAATCAATGGGCGGGACGTCACGCGGGCCGTACCATCGAGCTTGAGGATATCGAGATCGAGCGAGGCCTCGCCCAGCGGCGTGGCCTTGGCCTGCAGTTGCAACGGGCCGGTGATCCGCAAGCGGTTGTCTCCCACTGTGCCGGAAAATTCCGATATCACCGGCTTGTAGAGCGGATCGTCGAGGTTGAGGTCGGTGATCAGAACCCCAGTTCCCGCGACTCGGCCTTCAACACCGGTGGCGGCACTGATCCCATCGAAGGTGAAGGCACCCGCCGAGACATTGGCCGGCACCATCGTGCCGCCGAACTGCGTGGCACCGAGGCGCGCCGAGATCTGCGCAGGCCCCTTCCCGGTCGACACATCGATGCGCGGCGCGCCGCCCGCAATCGTCAATGTCCGTTCACCGATGATCAGCGGCAGATCAAGCGTGTCGGCGCTCACCGTCAGGACGAAACCATGCCGCACGGTCCAGTCGATCTCGGCGCCGCTGAGCGACAGCATGCCGGTGCCGGACTCCATCGTGAACGGAAGGCGCAGGGCGCCGAGCTTTGCAGCGCCGGCCGGCACTGGTCCTTGCCGGAGGAAACGCCCGTTCACCGGACAGACATCAAGCCGGGCGGGGGCCATTGCAATAGCGCCCAGCGTCAGGCCGCGCGAATCGACCGCCAGGCAGGGCGGGCCAGACGACTGGACCCGCCATCCATCCGCATCGCGCGCTGCATCGAGCCCGCCCTTCAGGGTGGTCGGGGCCAGTGTCACACCGCCCGCCTC
>JBGTKN010000495.1:0-4246 GCA_041744615.1 Hyphomonas sp.
GCCTCTCTGCCAGCGGCCTGCCGCTTGGCCTGCAGGTGATCGGCAAGGCGCTCGACGAGGCCGCCTGCTTCCGCGTCGGCGGCGCTCTGGAAGATGCAGCCGGCTTTGTGGCCAAGCCCGAGAAGTGGTGGTAGCCTTCTGGCCATGAGCCGATGGTTGCGCATCGCATTCGGACTGGGACTGATCGCGCTCGCGGTCGGCCTCTATGTCATGCCTCAGTTCACCTATACGAACGAGGCTCAGGGTGAACAGCTGGTCTTCGTGCCGCTGGGCCTCCTGATCGCAATTGCCTTGATTGGCCTCGCCGTCGCTGCAACCGGCTTCTTCGATATCGACGGTTCGGATGACCGGCTGAAGGCCGAGTTTGATGCCATCCCCTATGCCTCGCGCAAACCCGCCGACGCGGACGTGCCCGAGCCGCCCCCCAAACCGGAGGCCTGATCGATGGTCCGCTACCTCACCCTGTTCACCTTACTTGCCGGCATCAGCCTAGCAATGATGGCCGCCGTGCTCGCGCAGTACGGCTACAGCCTGTTCGATCCCGACATGACCATGATGGCTGTCGTCTGCGTCCTCGTCTCCGCGTATGTCGCCTGGCGCATTTCGAACGTCCTCAAGAACCGGGAGAACAATCTGCAGGACCGCGCCGCGTCCGGCGGCGCCGGTCAGGGCAAGCTATCCGGCCTGTTCCAGACCCGCAGCAAGTCGCTGCAGGCCCGCGAAGCGGCCCTCGCCGCCCGCCGCCGGAAACTGATCGAAGAGGGCAAGCTTGAGCCTGAAGAGACCCCCGCGCCGCTTCCGCCGTCCGAAGGGGAGGCCGTTCCGGAACGCGTCGCCGCCTCGGCAAGCGTCAAGGACAAGATGGCCGCCCGGCGCGAACGCGTCCGCAAGGCCCGCGAGGATGGTAAACTTGACTAATCAGCTCGGCCGCGGCGTCTCGACATTCCCTTGCCGCTGCCCTTAGAAGAGCGCCACCCAACCCGCACTCCCGAGGACCAAATGACCGAACGCCCCCTTTTCCGCATCCAAGGCGAAACCGGCGACTGGGAGGTCGTTATGGGGCTGGAAATCCACGCCCAGGTCGCCTCGAATGCGAAGCTCTTCTCCGGCGCCTCCACGGCCTTCGGCTCGGACCCCAACTGCAATGTCTCCCTGGTGGACGCCGCGATGCCCGGTATGCTCCCGGTCATCAACAGGTATTGCGTCGAACAGGCGATCCGTACCGGCCTCGGCCTGAAAGCGCAGATCAACAAATATAGCCGCTTTGACCGGAAGAACTATTTCTATCCGGACCTTCCGCAGGGCTACCAGATCAGCCAGTTCGCCCATCCCATCGTCGGCGAAGGCGAGATAGATGTGGATGTCGAAGTGCCCGGCAAGGAAGGCTATGCCTTCACCTGCCGGATCGAGCGCCTGCACCTCGAACAGGATGCCGGCAAGTCAATCCACGACATGGACCCTCACGCGACCTACGTGGACCTCAATCGCTCCGGCGTCGCCCTGATGGAAATCGTCTCTAAGCCCGACGTGCGCTCGCCCGCCGAGGCGGCCGCCTATGTCAAGAAACTGCGCGCCATCGTCATCGCGCTCGGCACCTGTGACGGCGACATGGAGAAGGGCAACCTGCGCGCCGACGTCAACGTGTCTGTCTGCAAGCCCGGCCAGTACGAGAAGTTCCGCGAGACCGGTGACTTCCAGCATCTCGGCACGCGCTGCGAGCTGAAGAACATGAACTCCTACCGCTTCATCCAGCAGGCGATAGAGTACGAAGCGCGCCGCCAGATAGAGATCATTGAAGGCGGCGGAAAGGTCGATCAGGAAACCCGCCTCTTCGATCCGGTGAAAGGCGAAACCCGCTCCATGCGCTCGAAGGAAGACGCGCACGATTACCGCTATTTCCCGGACCCGGACCTGTTGCCGCTCGAACTCGAACAGGCCTGGATCGAGGACATCCGCAAATCGCTGCCTGAACTTCCGGATCAGAAACGCGCCCGCTTCGAGCAGGACTACAACCTCTCGCGTTATGACGCCGGCGTGCTCACATCCGACGCCGACAAGGCGCTCTTCTTCGAGGAAGTCGCTCGTGGTCGCGACGCGAAACTTGCTGCCAACTGGGTCACGCAGGAACTCTTCGGCTACCTCAACAAGGAAGGCCTCGAGCTTTCCCAAAGCCCGGTCTCCGCGTCCGCCCTCGGCGGCCTGATCGCTCTGATCTCCGACAACACGATCAGCGGCAAGATCGCAAAGGATGTCTTTGCCCGGATGATCGACGGTGAAGGCGAAGCCGCCGCCATCGTCGAGAAGCACGGCCTCAAACAGGTTACCGATACCGGCGCCATCGAAAAGGTCGTGGACGAGATCATCGCCGCAAACCCCGAAAAGGTCGCCAAGGTCAAGGACAAGCCGCAAACCTTCGGCTGGTTCGTCGGTCAGGTGATGAAAGCCTCGGGCGGCAAAGCCAACCCCCAGGCCGTCAACGACATCCTGAAAGCCAAGCTGGGCATCTAATCCTCGAGCCTCCCTCCCGTTCACGGAGTCGCTCAGGAAATCGTGTACGATTTCCTGTCTTCGCGACGGGCAGGGGTGAGGGACTTGAGACGTGAGCCATCACCTTTGGTGCCGCGTGACCCTCGATTCACGAAGCGCAACTGAGGGCCCGTCACCGGCCCGCTCCGCTTGCACCTCATCGGTTGCTGGTCATCCCGGGACTTGCGCAGCATATGCCCGGAACCCCAACTTTCTTTCTTGCGCCGTGTCCCTGTCATCGCCTGAGGCGAAACCCGGATGACGATCAACTGGCGTAGTTCTCCAAGTTCAGAAGAAGGGGAGATGAGCGGCGCTATGCCGGTCTCAAAATCCCGCCCGTATCCGCGCCGCCACGGGCTCAAGCTCTGCCGCACTCTTCATGCTCCCGCTTGCATGCGCGCCCGGCTTCACGCCTTCCCATACCGGCATGATATGGAAATGCAGGTGAAACACTGTCTGCCCGGCCGGAGCGCCGTTGAACTGCACCACGCGCAGCCCGTCCGGTTTCAGCCCCGCATCCACCGCCCGCGCTACCTTCTGCACACGGAGCATGTAGTCACCCAGCGCTTCCTCGGGTAGGTCCAGAAGGTTGCGCGCCTCCGCTTGCTTCGGGATCACCAGCGTATGCCCCTCAACTTGCGGAAACACATCCATGAAGGCCAACGCGATCTCATCCTCAAAAACTTTCACACTCGGCATCTCGCCGCGCAGGATTTTCGCAAAGATGTTGGAGGGATCGTAAGGGGCGTGAAGGGTCATGTGTCTTTCCTGAAAGGCGTCCGGTCCTTGAGGTAGTCAAAATCGGCGTCCACCGCCGCGCGCTCGCGCTCAAGATAGTCGGCGATGGCGGCGCGGAATCCGGCGTGCGCGATCCAGTGCGCCGAATGTGTGAGAACCGGCGCGTATCCGCGCGCCAGCTTGTGTCCGCCCTGCGCACCTGCTTCGACGGTCTTCAGCCCGCGTGCAATCGCAAAGTCGATGGCCTGATAATAGCACGTCTCAAAGTGCAGCATCGGCCGCGGATCGGTGCAGCCCCAATAGCGGCCATACAGCGTCTCCGACCCGATCAGGTTCATGGCCCCGGCAATTGCCGTCTCGCCCTCATAGGCAAACACGAACAACAGATCATCGGCCATCCGCTCCCGGAGCATCGAGAAGCTCTTGCGCGTCAGGTAAGGTGAGCCCCATTTCCGGTTGCCTGTGTCCATGTAGAATTCGAAGAAGGTGTCGAGATGCGCCTCGCTGATCTCCGCGCCGGTGATGTGACGGAACTCCAGCCCCTCCTGCGCCTTGGTGCGCTCCTTACGCAGGTTCTTGCGCTTGTCGGAGGAGAGTGTCGCCAGGAAATCGCTGAATGATCCGTAGCCGGCATTCTGCCAGTGAAACTGCTGGTCCGTGCGGATCAGCATCCCCGCATGCTCCAGCGCCGGTGCCTCTGCCTCGTCGATGAAGTTGATATGGAACGACGAGACATTCGTCTCCGCCACCAGCTGCAAGGCGCCCTGCAGCAGCGCCGCCTTGTACAGCGCCTCGTCCGGCCCCGGCACGACCAGCCGCCGCCGCCCAGTCACCGGCGTGAAGGGAACGGCCGACAGCAATTTGGGATAATACGACCCGCCCGCGCGCTCCCACGCCTCCGCCCAGGACTGGTCGAACACGAACTCGCCGCGCGAATGCGTCTTGAACCACATCGGCATCGCCCCGCGCAGCCGCCCGCCTG
>JBGTKN010000496.1:0-1843 GCA_041744615.1 Hyphomonas sp.
GGGCGCGAGGCGCAAGCCCAGTCCGCGCGCATCGCGCGTATCGACCAGCGCGGCAGGCGCCGCCATCACGAAAACGGTCAGCAGGGTCAGCCAGTAGACGCCGCCGATGGAGGCGGCCTGCGAGAGGGCGCCTCCGGGCATCCATGTCGTTCCCGGCAGGTTCCACGGAAAACCGCCGAACAGGTGGCCGCGCACCCATTCGGCCAGTGCAAAGAAGGCCGCAAAGACGAAGATGCGCGACGGCGAGGCCGACCAGAACGCTCCTGCCATCGCGGCACAGGCACCCCAGATCAGGCCCATGCCGGCGGGCAGCACAATCAGCGGCAACCAGATGAAGGCGAGATGCTGTTCGGGGTTCACCAAGAAGGGCATCGCCGTCCAGTGCATACTCACGAGGAAGAAGCCAGATCCGAAGGCCCAGCCGCGAAGCGCGACCTGGCGTCCCCATCGGCGATGAGCGCGGGCGCCGTCGATCATCCACACCAGCGCGGTGAAGGAAATCGCCAGCACGGCGCTGAAATGGAACGGTGCAAATGCAAAGGCGGCGAGCGCGCCGAACAGGGCAGCGGCGAACGCGGCTTTCCAGCCGGTCAGACGCGCGAGCGACTCGTGCAGGGGCCCCAGAGCCGTGAAGCCATGGCTGCGAACAGCGTCAGTCATGGCAACTCTACTCCTCGGGAGACGGGGATGCGGGCGGCTCCGGCAGCCGCAGCTTCAGTCGCCGGATGCGCCGCGTGTCGGCTTCCATGATTTCGAGTTCCGTGCCGCCGGGATGGCGCAGGATTTCGCCGCGCAGAGGGACCTTGCCCGCTAGCGCCACCGCGATGCCGCCGAGCGTGTCGATTTCCGCGTCGCTGTCGGCGAGGCCGAGGTCGACGCCGGATTCCTCAGCAAACTCGTCGACTTCCATGCGCGCATCGGCCTCCCAGAGACGGGCGGTGCGGCGGATGAACAGAGGCTCGTCATCGTCATGCTCATCCTCGATATCACCGACGATCACTTCCACCAGGTCTTCCAGCGTCAGGAGTCCGTCCGTCCCCCCATACTCGTCGACGACCAACGCCAGATGAATGCGGGTCGCCTGCATTTTCACCAGCAGGTCGGTGAGCTTCATCGAGGGCGGGACATAAAGGACTTCGCGGTGCAGCCGTTCCAGCGGCCGTTTCGGCAAGGTTTCGTCCTTGGCGAGTTCGCTGACAACATCCTTGATATGCACGAAGCCGATCGGGTCATCGAGGGTTTCGCGGAACACCGGGAGGCGCGAATGGGTCACTTCGGCGAAGAAGCGCAAAAGGTCCGGGAACTCGGTACCGGCCTCGACCGCCTGGATTTCGGCGCGGGGCACCATGACGTCGTAAACCCGGAGCTGTTCGAACTCGGCCACCCGCAGGCGCATGACCTGAGGGGCGCTGGCGGCGGCGGAGGCTGCGGAATTGGTGTCCGGCGCGGGCGCCGGCTTGCGCTTGAAACCGAACAGTCCGCGTCTTCGTTCCGGCGCAGGGTCAGATGGATCAGAATCACTCATGGGGGGCCTGTGTCGCAAAGCAGATAGGGGTTGGCTATACCAAGCGATGCCAGCGCGCCGATCTCGCGCGCTTCCATCCTGGCGGCGTCCTCGGGCTGTTCATGGTCATGCCCGAGCAGATGAAGATAACCGTGGATCAGCAGATGCGTGAGATGATCGCCGAGCGCCTTGCCCTGAAGAGCTGCGTCGCGCGCAGCCACCCCGTAGGCCACGGCGATGTCTCCTAGCAGCGGCCGGTCCATCGGCAGGGCGGGAAAGGAGAGCACATCGGTCGGCTTGTCCTTGCCCCGGAAGTCGCGGTTCAGCTGCTGCAATTCG
>JBGTKN010000497.1:0-9563 GCA_041744615.1 Hyphomonas sp.
AGCACATCGGTCGGCTTGTCCTTGCCCCGGAAGTCGCGGTTCAGCTGCTGCAATTCGCCATCATCCGTCAGCAGCAGCGAGATAGTGCCTTCGGCCGGCTCCATCCTCGCGGCGGCAGCAAAGGCGCGGCGCGACAGGGCATCGACATCTCCGAGGGCGGTCCAATCCTCCCCTTCCACGATCAGTGCGACGTCTATCATGGCAAGGGTCAGCTTTCGCCCGCCGCCGCATAAGCATCGATGATCCGGCTGACGAGCCCGTGGCGCACGACGTCGGCGGCCGTCAAGCGGTGCACGGCGATGCCGTCGACATTGTCGAGAATCTTCAGCGCATGCTTCAAGCCGGAGGGCTGGCTGCCGGGCAGATCGACCTGATCGGGATCGCCTGTGACGACCATGCGGCTGTCACGGCCGAGACGGGTCAGCACCATCTTCATCTGCGGCACGGTCGTGTTCTGGGCCTCGTCGACAATGACAAAGGCGTTCTTCAGTGTACGTCCGCGCATGAAAGCGATCGGCGCGACTTCGATCTCGCCGCGCAGCATGCGGCGTTCCATCTGCTCCTGCCCCATCAGTTCACGCAGCGCGTCCCAGATGGGGAGCATGTAGGGATCAACTTTCTCTTCGAGCGTACCCGGCAGGAAGCCGAGCTTCTCGCCGGCCTCCACCGCGGGACGCGTCACGATCAGGCGCTGGCGCAGACCGGCCTGCAGCTCGGCGACGCCGGTCGCCACCGCAAGGAATGTCTTGCCGGTGCCGGCGGGGCCTACGCCGAAAATCAGGGCATTCTCGGGCTGGGCGAGCAGCTCGATGTATCGCGCCTGACCACGCGTCATCGCGGTGACAGGTTTGCGCAGGCCCTTGAGACCGGAGAAGGATTGCGACGGCGATTGGGCGGCCTGAAGCGCGCCTTCGAGTTCCATCTCGGTCGGCTCAGCGCCATTGCGTAGTCGACGCTCGAATTCGGCGAGTGCGCCTTCCGCCAGCGAGACGCCCTCTTCGGCGCCGTCAAGCCGGATGCCGCCGCCCTGGCTTTCTGCGCGCAGCCCGAACGGTTTCAACCGGGCTTCCAGAAGCGCGAGGTTGCGGTGATGCGGACCGCACAGGTCGCGCAGCCGTTCAGCCTGACCCACCGGATAGACACGGCTCACGGTTTCGGTCGTCTGCGTACTGACGGGGGGACGTTTCGCACTCACGCGGCAGACTCGCGGGCACGCACGCGTTCGCCAGTGAGAGAGTTGAGGCTGGCCGAGACGATCTTCACGTCCACCAACGTGTTCATCAGGGCATCGGTTCCATCGAAGTGAAGCGCCTGGAGATAAGGCGAGCGGCCGTGCATCTGGCCGGGATTGCGGCCCTTGGCGGTAACGAGCACTGGCAGCGTCTTTCCGATCTGCGCCTCGTTGAAGGCCGTCTGCTGATCGCGGAGTAAGGCCTGCAACGCCTGCAGGCGTTCGTCCTTCACCGCCTCGGACAGATGGCCGTGCATTTCAGCCGCCGGCGTGCCGGGGCGGGAGGAATACTTGAACGAGTAGGCGACCGCATAGCCGATATCGCGGACGAGCTGCATCGTGGCCTCGAAATCCGCATCGCTCTCGCCCGGGAAGCCGACGATGAAATCGCTCGCGATGGCAATGTCGGGCCGGGCCTTGCGGACGCGGGCGATGATGTCCCGGTAGTGGTCTGCGGTGTGGCCGCGGTTCATTGCCTTGAGGATGCGGTCCGAGCCGGACTGCACGGGCAGGTGCAGGAAGGGCATCATGGCGGTCGTGTCGCCGTGGGCCGCGATCAGGTCATCGTCCATGTCGCGCGGATGGCTGGTCGTGTAGCGGATGCGTTCGATGCCGCCGATCCTGGCGATGTGGCGCACGAGTTGGCCGAGCGTCCAGTCGGCGCCGCCTTCGAGGCGCGGCGCGGGGCCATGGAAGGCGTTGACGTTCTGGCCGAGCAGGGTGACCTCACGCACGCCTTTCGAGGCAAGGTCGCGAATTTCCGAGACGATATCGTCCACGTTCCGGGAAATTTCCGCGCCGCGCGTATAGGGAACGACACAGAAAGTGCAGAACTTGTCGCACCCTTCCTGCACGGACACGAACGCCGCCGGGCCATCCGGGTCGCGGGTTTTCGGCAGGGCGTCGAACTTTTCGACGGTATCGAACTCGGTCTCCAGCCGGTCGCCCACCGCGCGGCTGGCGCGGGCAATCATTTCCGGCAGCTTGTGATAGGCCTGCGGCCCAAGCACGAGATCGACGGCGGGCTGGCGGCGGATGATCTCGGCGCCTTCCGCCTGCGCGACGCAACCGGCGACGGCGATGGTCATTTTCCCGCCGGAGGCGAGTTTCATCTGCTTCAGCTTGCCGAGTTCGGAATAGACCTTCTCGGTCGCCTTCTCGCGTATATGGCAGGTATTGATGACCACGAGGTCTGCGCCTTCTGGCGCATCAACCGGCTCATAGCCGAGCGGCTTCAGCACATCGCGGATGCGCTCGGAATCGTAGACATTCATCTGGCAGCCATAGGTCCTGATAAACAGGCCCTTAAGGGGCTTGGCGTCGGGGGTCGCAGTCATCGAGCGGCTTATGCCTCAAAAGGGGGCAGGCTGAAAGAACCTTCCTCCATCCGGGAGCCGCACCGCAATGAACGCCTTCACAGACGGGGAAACCGGGCTAGGGTGCCCCCAAATTGACATTATCGGCGCCGGGGAGGCCCATCCAAATGTTCGACGAACTCTATGCCAGCCTTGAAGCAGGCGTGATCAATATCAGCGGTTTCATCTGGGGCGGGGAATGGAATGGAGCGCAGGTGCTGCCTTTCGGTCCGATTGCCGTCATCCTACTCGGCACCGGCGTGTTCTTCATGCTCAGGCTCGGCTTCCGGCCCCTGCTACGGTTTGTGCCGGCCCTGGTCGAAGTCTGGAAAGGCCGCAAGGGCAACGGTGACCCTGCCGCCATCACGCCGTTTCAGGCGCTGTCGACCGCGCTTTCGGGACAGGTGGGGACCGGTAACATCGTAGGTGTCGCGACGGCCCTGACGCTCGGCGGACCCGGCGCGATCTTCTGGATGTGGGTGACCGCGATCCTCGGCATGGCGCTCGCCTTTGCCGAGAGCTCGCTGGCCATCAAGTACCGCGAGATCGACCAGTATGGCCGGATCAATGGTGGCCCGATGTATTACATCAAGAAAGGCCTCGGCAAGAACTGGGGCTGGCTGGCCGCGATCTTCTGTATCGGCACGATCTTCTCCGCCACAGCCACCGGCGGCATGATCCAGGCCAACAGCCTGACCGCCAATATTCACTCTGCCTTCGAAGGCGGCGGCATCGACATTCCGCTCTGGCTGCTCGGCGCGGTGCTCGCGGCCCTTGTCTTCATCGTTATTGTCGGCGGCATCAAGTCGATTGGCCGCGTCGCCGGAAATCTCGTGCCGGCCATGGCGGCGCTGTATATCGTCGCCTGCCTCGTGATCCTGGCGCTGAATGTCCAGTTTATTCCCGGCGCTTTCGCGATGATCTTCTCCTCGGCTTTCGGCCTGCAATCGGCGGTTGGAGGACTGGCTGGCTACGCTGTGCTGTCAGCAATCCGCTTCGGTGTGGCCCGGGGCCTGTTCTCGAACGAAGCAGGCCAGGGCTCCGCGCCGATCGCCCATGCAGCCTCGCAGATGAAGAACCCCGCCAAACAGGGGGAGATCGCGATGATCGGCGTGTTCATCGACACAATGATCCTCTGCACCATGACGGCGCTGGTCATTCTGACTGCGGAAGGCAGCTGGGCGACGGCCGAACAGTTCAAGGCCTGGGCCGGCGAGACGACCAGTCACCTCTGGATGTCGGAAGGCGCCAATCCCGCGACCCTGACCAACCGCGCCTTCACCGACGCTGTGCCCGGCCCGGTCGGCGGCTGGATCGTAACGCTGTGCCTCACGCTGTTTGCCTTCACCACCATCATCGGCTGGTCCTATTATGCCGAGCAGGCGGTCACCTACCTTATCGGCGAATGGGCCACCAAGCCGTTCCGCTATATCTGGGTGATCGTCATCTTCATCGGCGCGATGGCTGAGGTGAACATCATCTGGCTGTTCGGCGACCTCGCGAATGCCTCGATGGCCTTCCCGAACCTGATCGCCATCGTGTTCCTGTCGGGCGTGGTCTACCGCATCCACAAGGCAAACGGGGATCCGGACACGCCCGATGGCGACAGCCTACTGGACGACCTGCGCGTGAAAGCGCCCGCCGAATAGGCGGGCGCTTCGGCGAACTTCAAGCGCGGCGGCGCTAGATCGTCAGGACGATCTTGCCGAAGTGCTGCTGGCTGGCCTGGTGGGCGAAGGCAGCGGCGATCTGGTCGAGCGGGAAGCGGCTGTCGATGACCGGCTTGAAGCCCGTGGCATCGATGGCATCGACCATATCTTCCTGCTGGCGGCGTGATCCGACCGTGATGCCGGACAGCGTGATGTTGCGCGAAAAAAGCGCCGCCGTCGGCACATCGCCGGAGACACCCGTCAGCACGCCGATCAGCGAGATATGGCCGCCCGGGCGGCAGGCATTGATCGACTGGGCCATCGTGCCCGGGCCGCCGATCTCGACGACTTCGTCCACACCGCGCCCGCCGGTGAGTTCAAAGGCTTTTTTGCCCCAGTCGGGATTTTCCTTGTAGTTGATCACATGGTCGGCGCCGAGGGCGCGAAGTTTTTCGAGCTTGGCTTCCGAGGAGGACGTGGCGATGACGCGCGCGCCGGTCGCCTTGGCGAATTGCAGCGCAAAGATCGAGACGCCGCCGGTGCCTTGCACCAAGACCCAGTCACCCGGCTTGGTGCGGGTTTCGACATACATTCCGCGCCAGGCGGTGAGGGCTGCGCAGGGGAGTGTAGCGGCTTCGTCGAAGGTCCATCCTTTCGGCATGCGGGTGAAGGCGGTTTCCGGGCCTGCATAGAGTTCGCAACCGAAACCATCCGCGCCGTCGCCGGGCACGCTGGCGAAGCCTGCTGCTTCGACCTGGCCGGACTGCCAGTTTGGGAAGAAGAGCGAGAGGACCCTGTCGCCCACTTTCCATTTCGTGACGCCCTCGCCCAGAGCAACGACTTCGCCCGCGCCGTCCGACATCGGGATGCGGCCATCGGGGGTAGGAATGCCGCCGAGAACGACGATGAAGTCGTGATAGTTCAGCGAGCTGGCGCGCACGCGCACCAGCACTTCGCCGGCTTTGGGCTTCGGATCGGGGCGGTCCTCGATGACGAGGTTTCCGAGGCCACCGGGTTTCTTGACGGCTGCGACTTTCATGACTGGTATCTCCCTTGTTTGCCCCACGGGAGGCGCCGCGCCCTAGGGGAAGTCAAGGGGAGAGGCGTGCCTCCCGAAGTGCCTTCCGGCGCACCTTGCCGGCATCATCGCGGACAGGCTCGTCGACATATTCAAAACTCTTAGGAACCTTGTAGCGGACAAGTCGTTCGGAAAGGTGGGCTTCGAGCGCCTTCGGATCGGCGGGGCCTTCGGGACGGTCGATCACGGCATGCAGTCGCGCGCCCATGTCCTCGTCCGGCAGGCCAATCACGGCGGAGGAGCGCACGCCCGGGAAGGCGTCGATCGCGGCTTCAACTTCGGCCGGGTAGATGTTGGCGCCGCCGACGAGGATCATGTCGGAGAGGCGGTCGGTAAGGTAGAGATAGCCATCGGCGTCCATCCAGCCCATGTCGCCGAGGCTTTCCCAACCGCCCTCGATCGCTTTCGCCTCAGCGCCGATATAATGATAGGTCGTGCCTGCGCCGGCGAGTGGGCGGATGAAGACTTCGCCGACCTTGCCATGCGGCAGGGTTTCGCCGTTTTCACCGACAACCTTCATTTCGCAGGTCTCGACCGGGCGGCCGACCGAGCCTTTGTGCTTCAGCCATTCCGTACCCTGAATGGTCGTCGAGCCCTGCCCTTCGGTGCCGCCATAGAGTTCCCAGATAACTTCCGGGCCGAGCCACTCGATGAAACATTCCTTGAGCCATGGCGGGCAGGGCGCGGCCAGGTGCCAGAGTGCTTTCAGGCTGGACAGATCATACCGTATACGGACTTCTTCCGGAAGCGCCCATATCCGCCGCATCATGGTCGGCACCATGTAGACCACATCCACCTTTTGCGCCTCGATCAGGCGCAGTGTCTCTTCCGCGTCGAAGCGTGTGGTGACGACCACCTTGCAGCCCTTGAACAGCGCCGTCATCGCCCAGAGGAAAGGGCCGTTATGGTAGAGCGGGCCCGGAATCAGCATGCAGCCCTGCTGCGGGATTTCAAGCAGCGGCACATCCGGGTCGGAGGCGGCCGGCGATTTCGACACGATCAGCTTGGGCCGGCCGGTCGAGCCGCCGGAGGTCATCGCCTTGTAGCTGATGGAGGTGACTTCCGGCAGCGGCGTGTTGGGCAGGGCGCTGTCCGGCTGATAGCCGACGGACAGGCAGGGGATCGGCGCATACTCACCAGGATCGACGCCTACGACGAGGCTCGGCGCGCCAACTTCGACGATCTGGTCGCGCTCGAATTTCGGCAAGCGGGAAGAGACTGGCTGCGGCGTCGCGCCGGCTTTCCATGTTGCGAGGCAGGCCTCGAAGAACTCGATACCGTTGGGCAGAGCGATAGTGACAAAATCATCCTTCTTGACGCCCAGCGCCTGATAGGCCCGCGCCAGCCGGTTGGTGCGCGCTTCGAGTTCGCCCCAGGTCAGCTCGGCCCCTTCATGATGCAATGCGGTGCGCGCCGGCTGAACTGCAGTCCAGTGCGCAACGATGCGCGAAAGTGAAATCAGCGCCATATCCGGCCTCCCTGCCGTTTTTATCCGTACCGTGAACGTCAGATCCCGGCGCGCTTCAAGAGCCGTTGGAAACCGGACCAGAATTCGGCGCGCCGGTCATCAGTCTCCATCAGGATCTCATGCATAGCACCCTCGACGATGATGTGCTCGCAATCCTTCAGGCGGCGGCAAATCTCGAGATGCGAGCTGTTGTCTACAAGCTGTTCCTCGCCGGCCGAGGCGACGAAGACCGGGATGTTGACCTTCGATAGCGCGCGCGGCTTCGTGAACGTGGCGAGAATATCCAGCGATGCGCCGAGCCAGCCCCAGGTGACCGGGCCGAGTTCGAGGTCTGGCGCCGCGTCAATCAGGTCGCGCTGCAGTTCCCAGCGGCGCTTGTCATGGGTGACTATATTCGTCTCGAACCGTTCGGGCGGGCCTGGCTGAACGGCATAATCGCCGGACCGGCCAGTCGCGCGCATTGCCCAGACGAGATAGCTCATCCCGAAGAACTTTGATTTCAGGCCCCACATCGGCGCGCAGAAGGCCGCCGCATCGACCTTCACGAGGTCCTGCGCAATCGCCGCCAGCGCGATCGCGCCGCCCATGGAATGCGCGAGGCAGACATGCGGCCGGGGCAGGCGGTCGGACAATTCCTCCAGCCCGTTGGCCAGGGCGCCCATGAAGGTCTCGAACCGGTCGATATGGCCCTTCTTGCTGTCGCCGAGCAGGCGTTCGGAGAAGCCCTGCCCCGGCCAGTCAAGAATCAGGATCGCAAAACCCATCTTCTGCAGCTCGCGCCCGACCTCGAAGTATTTCTCGATGAACTCGGTGCGCCCGGGGCAGACGATGACGGTTCCTCGCGGTTTGGTGGGCGACAGGGCCGGCGCGGCGCAGGCCCGCAATTCGCGGTCGCCATTGCCCTTGAACCAGACGACACGGGCCCCGTCGGGCGCCGGATTGCCCTTGAGGTTGACGAAGTCCGATTGCCGGGGCGGCGAGTCAGGCATGGGTGATGTCCGGGCCAATAAAAAAGGCCGCCCGAAGCTGTCTCCGGGCGGCCTTGCAAGTCAATCCCTGACGGCGGGAGATCAGCCGGCGAGTTTCTTCATCAGGCTCTGAAGCTGCATGGCGACGGACATGTCACCGGCCACTTTCAGCTTGCCCTGCATGAAGGCCATGGTCGGATCCATCGCGCCGGACGCAATCTTGGTGAAGTCGTCCCAAGTCACGCTGATCGTGGCATCGGCCGGATCGTCGGAATTGTCGACCTTGCCATTGGCGCCGTCGATCACGAGTTTGCCGACGCTGCCGAAATCAAACTTAACTTTCTTCTTGAAGTCGCTACCGCCGGCAAGGGCTTCCGATGCGCGGGCAGTCAGTTGTGCGAGATCCATCCGGGTGATCCTCCTTGGGAATTGGGTCTGGAGGGGATAAAGCAAACCGGCGGGCGAGGGGCAAGAAGATTCCCTTGACGGGCCCAACGGCAAGGCGATCACCTGTTCACCATGAGTTGGGAAAAAGCGATCGAAGAACTGCGCCGGCGCGAGCGTCTGGCCGAGCACATGGGCGGGGAAGAACCCGTCGAACGCCAGCGGGGGCGCGGCAAGCTGACCGTGCGCGAGCGCGTCGCCTTCCTCGGCGATCCCGGCAGTTTCCACGAAATCGGCAAGATCGCCGGCAAGGCGACCTACGGGGCGGATGACGAGCTTTCGGGCTTTACGCCGTCCACCTCGGTGACCGGGCGGGCGCGCCTCGAAGGCCGGCCTGTCGTGATCCTCGCCGATGACTTCACCGTGCGCGGCGGCGCGTCGGATGCCTCGATCTGGCAGAAGATGGTCCAGATGATCAAGATGGCGACCGAATACCGGATGCCGCTGGTGCAGATGATCGACGGCACGGGCGGCGGCGGGTCGGTCAAATCGCTGGAGAAGGACCCGCGCACCTACATTCCCGAGACACCGGGCTGGAACGAGATTGTCACAGGTCTGTCACAAGTCCCGTTCGTGTCGCTGGCGCTGGGCCCTTGCGCCGGGATGGGCGCGGGGCGGGTCGCGGCGAGCCATTTCTCGATCATGGTGAAAGAGCTCAGTCAGGTCTTCGTGGCGGGGCCGCCGGTGGCCATTGCCCTCGGCGAGAATGTCACCAAGGAGGAACTCGGCGGCTGGAAGATCCAGGGGCAGAACGGCACGGTCGACAATGTCGTGGACAGCGAAGCGGATGCCTTCGCGGCGGCGCGGCGCTTCCTCTCCTACTTGCCCCCATCCGTGCATCACCTGCCCGAACGCATTCAGCCTACGGATGATCCGAAGCGGAAAGAAGAAAGCCTGATCTCCCTCGTGCCGAAGGATGGCCGCACGCCCTACAAGCCGCGCAGGATCATCGAGTCGGCGGTGGACCGGGGCAGCTTCTTCGAGATCGGGCATGACTGGGGGCGCGGCATCGTCACCGGACTTGCGAGAATGGACGGCTATGCGGTCGGCATCCTGGCGGGTGATCCGTTCTTCCTAGACGGAGCCTGGACCGCAGATGTGTGCGACAAGGTCACCCGGCACATGGACCTCTGCTCGACCTTTCATCTGCCGGTCATCCACTTCGTGGATTGCCCCGGCTTTGCGGTCGGCGTGAAGGCCGAGACGGCGGGGGTCACCCGCGCCGGCGTGCGGGCGATGACGGCGGTCTACCAGGCGGATGTGCCGGTCTGTTCGGTGGTCATCCGCAAGGCCTACGGGCTTGCCGGCTCGGCGATGATGAACCAGTCGAAGACCAAGTGGCGCTATTGCTGGCCGAGCGGCGACTGGGG
>JBGTKN010000498.1:0-3750 GCA_041744615.1 Hyphomonas sp.
GTCAGCCGCTTTGCCTCGGCCGCGATGGACGTGTCGGACGGTCTTCTCGGCGATGCAGGCGCGCTGGCGGAGGCCTCCGGCTTGGGCGCCGGGATCGCGCTCGAATCAGTCCCGTTCGCCGGGGGCGCGTCGGGGCTGGCCGAGGCACTGGATCTCGCGACCTGGGGCGATGACTATCAGCTCCTGTTCACGGCGGCTCCCGGCAGAGTCGATGATATACGGCAGGCCGCGCAGGCGCTGGGCATTCGTGCTTCGCTTATAGGGGGAATCCGGGCGGAACGGGGCCTGTCCGCAACCTACGAAAACCGCCCCGTTAACCTCCCGGAAACCGTGGCCTACCAGCATGGCTAGTATCGGAATGTCCGTCACTCGCCCATGAAGTGAGGCAAGTTGCACCCTGGGGGGGCGGCTGGCAGGCAGAACCGTAGTTAAAAGACGCCGCGGCCCTGCCTTCGCGTGGCCGGCTGGCATTAGGGGTTAGGAAGGAAAGCCAATGACTTGGTACTTACTCGCGCTCGGAGCGGGCTTCCTGTCAGTCGCCTATGGCTACTGGCAGATCACATCCATCATGAAAGCGCCCTCGGGCAACCCGCGCATGATCGAAATCGCTCAGGCGATCCAGGAAGGCGCCAACGCTTATCTCAGCCGTCAGTACCGCACGATCGCCATGGTAGGCGCGGGCGTGGCTGTCGTCCTGTTCATCGCGCTCGGCTGGAAGGCGACGCTCGGTTTCATCATCGGCGCCGTGCTCTCGGGCCTCGCTGGTTTCATCGGCATGCTGGTTTCAGTCCGGGCGAACGTCCGCACCACGGAAGCCTCGCGCCAGGGTCTGAACCAGGGCCTCCAGATGGCCTTCAAGTCGGGCGCGGTCACCGGCATGCTCGTGGTCGGCTTGGCGCTGCTTGGCATCGTCGGTTATTACGGCCTGCTCACGGGCCCGATCGGTCTCTCGCTGACGGTCGAAGACCAGAAACGCGAAATCATCGACGCGCTCGTCTCGCTCGGTTTCGGCGCTTCGCTGATCTCGATCTTCGCGCGTCTCGGCGGCGGAATCTTCACCAAGGGTGCGGATGTCGGCGGCGACATGGTCGGCAAGGTCGAAGCCGGTATCCCGGAAGATGATCCGCGCAACGCCGCCACCATCGCTGACAACGTCGGCGACAACGTGGGCGACTGCGCCGGGATGGCGGCTGACCTGTTCGAGACCTATGCGGTGACCATCGTCGCCACGATGGTGCTCGGCGGAATCTATTTCGCCGCCACGCCTTACATCGGCGAAATCATGATGCTGCCCCTCGCCATCGGCGCGGTTTGCATCGTCACCTCGATCGTCGGCACGTTCTTCGCAACCCTCGGCAAGGGATCTACCGATGTCATGGGCGCGCTCTACAAGGCGCTTATCGTCACCGGCGTTCTCTCGATCGGTGGCCTGGCGATTGCCATCCAGACAGTCCTGCCAGGCGGCCTCGCCGGTACGCTCGAAGGCGCCGGGTCGATCCTCGGCCTCGTCAATCCAGTAACCGGTGAAGCGGCCGACATCACGGGCTGGAAGCTGTTTGCTTGCGGCATCGCGGGTCTGTTCGTCACGCTGCTGATCGTCGTGATCACGGCCTACTACACGGAAACCAAATACCGTCCCGTCCGCTCGATCGCGAAAGCCTCCGAGTCGGGCCACGGCACGAACGTCATCCAGGGCCTGGCCGTCTCGCTCGAAGCCACCGCGCTTCCGGCGCTGACAATCATCGGCGGCATCCTGCTGACCTACAACCTCGCCGGCCTCTATGGCATTGCGATTGCCACCACCACCATGCTCGGCGTCGCCGGCATGATCGTCGCCCTCGACGCCTTCGGCCCGGTGACGGACAACGCAGGCGGCATTGCAGAGATGGCGGAACTGCCCTCGGAAGTCCGCAAGACGACCGATGCGCTGGATGCGGTCGGCAACACGACTAAGGCGGTCACGAAAGGCTACGCGATCGGTTCTGCCGGTCTCGGCGCGCTCGTGCTGTTTGCGGCGTATGCGGAGGATCTGAAATACTTCTCTGCCCGCGCGGTCGAAGGGTCTTTCTTCTACGGCGTCACGGTCGACTTCTCGATTGCCAACCCCTACGTCGTGGTCGGTCTCCTGTTTGGCGGTCTTCTCCCGTTCCTGTTCGGCGGTATGTCGATGATGGCGGTGGGACGTGCGGCTCAGGCTGTGGTCGAGGAAGTCCGCCGCCAGTTCCGCGAGAAGCCGGGCATCATGCTCGGCACCGAAAAGCCGGATTATGGCCGCGCCGTGGATATCCTGACGCAAGCCGCGATCAAGGAAATGGTTGTGCCATCGCTGCTGCCGGTGCTCTCACCCATCGTGCTCTTCGTCGCGATCTGGCTCATTGCCGGCTCGGGCGCAGCGCTCGCGGCGGTCGGTGCCATGCTTCTCGGTGTGATCGTGACCGGCCTGTTCGTGGCCATCTCGATGACCTCGGGCGGCGGCGCATGGGACAATGCGAAGAAGTATATCGAAGACGGCCACCATGGCGGCAAGGGCTCGGAAGCCCACAAGGCTGCCGTCACCGGTGACACGGTCGGCGATCCCTACAAGGACACCGCCGGCCCCGCCGTGAACCCGATGATCAAGATCACCAACATCGTCGCGCTGCTGATGCTTGCGGTACTGGCCGGGATGTAAGGTCCGGCTACAGATCAAACAGAAGCCCCGGAACTTCGGTTCCGGGGCTTTTTCTTTTGAGGCTGTTTCGAGACCGCGCGGGTTACTGCTGCCGGCCGGTCGGGTTGTCGGGAGTGGCCTCGTTGGAATTCGGCAGGCGAACATTGCCCACGGTGCCGAAGATCTGTTCCCAGAGGCCGAGTTCGCGGCCGCGCGTGGCGGTTTCGCGGGCGGTATAGCTGATTACCTGACCATCGGCGGCGGTGTAGCGCAGCACTTCATCGACTTTGTCATCCTCGCCGAAGCGGATGGCCGTGATGCTGCGGTCGGCGACCTTCGGTTTGTAAAAGGCGAGGCGCTCCTGGACTTCCGAGATGTAGAACCAAGTATCGGTGTCGAACACGCCCTTGGTCGACGGCGAACCGAGCTGGGCGGACACGCTCGCCCTTGTATCCTCGCCGGGCTTGATGTCGTAGGGCTGGACTTCGTCCGGGATATAGCCGTGGAAATCGCGGGCGGGCGTAAGGCACGCCGAAAGGGGCAGCGCGAGCAGGCTGACCGCCAGGATGGCACTTTTACGCATGGAGTCACTCCAGATGGGCTTTGACGCACGAACTAGCGGCAGGTAACCGGGCTTGGCAAGCATGGGAGTGCACCCTTGACGGCATTTTCGGGCAACTGGTTCCAGCGCCGCGCGGCACGCAGGAAGGCCGTGGCTGAGGCCTATCGCGGCTTGCTGCACCATGCGCTCGAGCCCCTCCACTACAGCCATGGCGGGGTGCCGGACACGTTCGAGGGCCGGGCTGGAATGGTGACCCTTCTGACCAGCCTCGCCTGCGCCCGGCTGAGCACCGTTCCGGGTCCGGAGGCGGTGCGGCTTGTCGAGCGCCTGAACCACCTCGTGCTCGACGGTTTCGACGCGGCTTACCGGGAGAGGGGCGTTGGTGACGCCTCGATTGCGCGCAAGGTGCGCAAACTGGCCCAGTCCCATGCGGGGCTCGGCAAGGCCCTCTTCGCAGCGCTGACCGATCCCGGGGAGGCGGAGCCCGTCCGCGCGCTTGAGGAAATCCTGCGCCGGAACGGGCTTGCGGCGGCCGGGC
>JBGTKN010000499.1:0-2487 GCA_041744615.1 Hyphomonas sp.
CGACCCCGACGCCATCAGTCGCGCGTCGGAGGAGACCGTGACGAACCGGAAGCCCATCCCGATCCGCCTCAGCGCCGCAGTCGGGGTTCCGTTGTGGATGCCGGCGATCTTGCCGTGCTCCTTCGCCTTGGCGGCGATCAGCTTGATCGCCTCGGCGGCCGGCGGGTCGACGTCGTCGAAGGTCGGGCGGCAGCCGAGCGCGAGCGAGAGGTCCGATGGTCCCACATAGACGGCGTCGAGGCCGGGCGTCGTGAGGATGTCCTCGATGTTGTCGAGCCCTTCGCAGGTCTCGATCATTGCGAACACCGCCACCGTGTCGTTGGCTTTCTCGGGATAGTCCGCGCCGCCATAGAGGAGTCCGCGGATCGGACCGAAGCTGCGCGTGCCGAGCGGCGGATAGCGCGTCCAGGCGACCAGCTTCTCCGCGTCCTCGCGCGAGTTGATCATCGGGCAGATGACGCCGTAGGCGCCGGCGTCAAGCGCCTTCATCAGATGCCCCGGGTCGAGCCAGGGGAAGCGCGCCATCGGCACGGTGGCGGTGGTGGAGATCGCGGTGAGCATCGAGACGGCGGCCTGATAGTCGACGACGCCGTGCTGGAGGTCCACCGTCAGCGAATCCCAGCCCTGATGCGCCATGGTCTCGGCCGAGAAGCCGCTCGGCACGGCCAGCCATCCGTTGACGACGGCGCCGCCGGCGGCCCAGATCTCCCGCAATCGGTTGGCCCGCATGGCCCGCCCTCCGTCAAGCGCGCGGCACGGCCGCGCGGTTGAGTCCTCGTGAATGCCGTCCGTGCAGAACAGCCCGCCCTGATAGAGGGCGTCGGGCTCGTCGCGCCGCGGCGGCGTCTTGCCGGCGTCCAGCTTCGCGCGAAACCGCTCCGAATTGTCCTTCGGGCGCCATCCCAGATAGGCAACGCTGCCGTTGTCCCACCACCGGGCGTCGTTGTCGGAGACGCCGTAGAGCACGGGGCAGCCCAGCCTCGGGACGCTGAAGACCCGCTCGATCAGCGATATCATGTCGTTCGCGCTCAGCCACGAGTTCAGCATCCGATGGCTCGGCGGCTCGGGAAAGCACGACCCGATGCGTACGCAGGCGGTCTCGATGCCGAACTTGTCGAAGTACATTCGCGCCAGCGCCTCGCCGAACACCTTGGAGACGCCGTAGAGGCCGTCCGGCCGCACCGGGCTCCTGCTGGGGTCGAGGCGCGTAGTCTGGGCGTGAAAGCCCGTGGCGTGGTGCGAGCTGGCGAAGAAGATCCGCGGCGGGACGGACGATTTCCGCGCCCCCTCATAGAGATTTACCATGCCGTCGATGTTGGCGGCCCTGATCGTCTCCCAGGTCCCTTCGACCGCCCGGCCGCCCATGTGGACGACGCCGTCGCAGCCGTCCACCAACGCCTCCACGGCGGCCTTGTCGCTCAGGTCGCAATAGACAATCTCCTCGTTCGGGCCCGCCTCGCCAAGGCCGCCGCGCGCGTTGAGGCGGACGGTCGCGGCGATGTGGCCGAGGCGCCGGCGGCAGATCGAGCCGAGATTGCCGTTGGCGCCGGTGATCAGCAGCTTCCGCAGCATGGGCGATGTCCTCGAACTGCGTTGGATATCGTCGCAGGCGAAGGACGCGGGCGGCCGCAGGTCGCCCGCGTCCGCGGCTTCGATCAGGAGCCGGTGTTCTGCACCGCTTCGAGAAGCTCGGCGCCGTGCTTCGCCTTGAAGTCCTCGTAGACCGGACCCATCCGCACGCGGAACGCCTCGACGTCGACCTCGTTGACCTTCATGCCCTTGGCCTCGAGTTCTTCGAGCGCCTTGGCGCCGACTTCGGCCGTCATGGCGATCTCGTAGTCCTGCAGTCGCGCGGCCTCTTCGGTCAGGACCTGCTGCTGCGCCTCGCTCAACCCGTTCCACGTGCCCATGCTGATCGCCACGATGCCCGGCGGACGAAAGTGCTGCGTCATCGAGAGGTAGCCGGTGACCTCGTAGAAGCGGTCGTTCAGCACGTTGCCGGCCGCGTTCTCGCCTCCGTCCAGCACGCCCTGCTCCAGCGCGGTGTAGAGCTCGCTGTATGACATCGGCGTCGCCGAGCCGCCCATCGCGTTGACGGTGTTCACCATCAGCGGGCTTTCCATGACGCGGATCTTCAGGCCGCTCATGTCCTCCGGCGTCACCACCGGGCGCACCTTGTTGAAGACGTGGCGGTAGCCGTTGTCGAACCAGGCGAGGATCTTGACGCCGCGCGCTTCGGCCAGCGCATTGAACTGCGCGCCCACCGGGCCGGAAACCACCGCCTTAAAGTGCTCCGTGTCGCGGAGCAGGTAGGGCAGGCTGAACAGGTCGAACTCGGGGATGAAGCCCGCGACCGGCGCGGTCGAGACCTGCGCCATCTGGATGCTGCCCAGCATCATGCCTTCGATGTAGTCCCGCTCGCCTCCGAGCTGCGCGCCGTCGAGAACCTCGATGGCGAGGCCGACGTCGCGCGCCGCGACCTGTTCG
>JBGTKN010000500.1:0-1850 GCA_041744615.1 Hyphomonas sp.
TTTGCGGCAAGCCCGGCTGCAAAGGGCGCAGCATGGGTGGCGAGCGCGGCGGCGGCGAGCGGTTTCAGGTGTGCCTTGGTCCAGGGAAAGGTCTGGAAGACGTGGGCCTTTCCCCGGTCGAGGGTGGCGGCGCCGTAGAGCGTGAGGCGCAGGGCGAAATAGGCGAGGACGGCAAATCCGGCGGCGGCGACTATCATGTAGACGATGCCATAGGGAGTCGGCAGCATTTCCAGGAAGGCCCGCTGGACAAGGTCCGGAGCCGCGTCGGCGCCGAGTTCGTACTTGCCCTGGGCCTCGATCAGGATGCCTGGCAGGATCAGCAGGAAGAATCCGATGAAGAAACCGAAAAAGAGGAAGGCCAGATAGACCGCCAGATTGGCATGCGCGAGCGCGAGGAAGCCGCCCGGTCGCAGGCCGATCAGGCTGCGGTAGAGGCCGCGGGAGAGCTGGATGCCGGCGCCGAAGGTGAGAATGGCCATGGCTAGCGGCGCGGCGAGGTTGCCGTCGAGCCGGAGGCTGGCGCTGTAGAGGCCGCCGGCGAGTGCGAACAAGCCTAGCCAGCGCAGGTTGGGACCGAGCGCGGAGAGGCCTTGCTGCCAGCCTTCCTTCACGAGGTTACGAGCCGAGATTTTCGCCGTCATGGGGCCGACAGGTAAAACGCGCAGGGCCCGGGGGCAAACGCCATCTTGACGCGCCCGCCTGCCCGGCCCCATGTCCCGGCCATGAGCCTGAAACCCATTCATGTGATCGGCGGCGGCATGGCCGGCTCCGAAGCCAGCTGGCAGATCGCGCAGGCCGGTGTGCCGGTGATCCTGCACGAGATGCGCGGTGTGCGCGGCACCGAGGCGCACCAGACAGACAAGCTGGCCGAGCTTGTGTGTTCCAATTCGTTCCGCTCCGATGACCACACCAGCAATGCCGTCGGCGTGCTGCACGAGGAAATGCGGCGCGCGAACGGGCTGATCATTTCCACTGCGAAAGTGCATCAGGTGCCGGCCGGAAGCGCGCTGGCAGTGGACCGCGAGGGCTTTGCGGAAGCCGTGACCGCCCAGCTGGAAGCGCATCCGCTGGTGACGATTGTGCGAGAGGAGATCGACGGGATTCCGCCGGAAGACTGGGACTCTGTGATCGTCGCGACCGGGCCGCTGACCTCGATTGCGCTGGCCGAGGCGGTGCGCGCGCATACAGGCGAGACCGACCTTGCCTTCTTCGATGCGATTGCGCCCATCGTGTATGTCGACACCGTCGACATGAGCAAGGCCTGGCGTCAGAGCCGATATGACAAGGCGGGACCGGGCGGCGATACAGCGGCCTACATCAATTGTCCGATGACGGAGGAAGAGTATAATCGCTTCCTGGACGCGCTGCTGGCCGCGCCGAAGACAGAGTTCAAGGACTGGGAAAAAAACACGCCCTATTTCGAGGGATGCCTGCCCATCGAAGTGATGGCGGAGCGGGGGCGAGAGACGCTTCGCTTCGGGCCAATGAAACCCATCGGCCTGACCAATGGGCATAATCCGACCGTCAAGGCGCATGCGGTGGTGCAGCTGCGGCAGGATAATGCGCTCGGCTCGCTTTGGAACATGGTCGGCTTCCAGACGAAGCTGAAACATGGCGCACAGGCGGAAGTATTCCGGATGATCCCGGGACTCGAGAAGGCCGAGTTTGCAAGGCTTGGCGGTATCCATCGCAATGCGTTCCTGAACTCGCCGAAGCTGCTAGACCGGCAGCTTCGAATGAAGACGATGCCGCGCCTACGCTTTGCGGGCCAGGTGACCGGCGTCGAAGGCTATGTCGAAAGCGCGGCGATGGGCCTGCTCGCCGGACGGATGGCAGCCGCCGAACGGCTG